>DATGJU010000179.1:0-13356 GCA_035295045.1 Chthonomonadaceae bacterium | reverse complement strand
TCGGCCTGGTCGCTCTGGCGGGCGGTCAGGCATCGGCGCAGGACGCGCCCGCAAAGTCGAGATCCGCGCTTGCCGAGACCGCCATCGCCGCTTGCGTTCCCTCCTTCACTTCGCCCTCGGCGGACGGGACCGGAGTGGCGGCCACGATTTCCACCGATCCGCCCGTCGTTACCGCACCGAACCAGGACGCTCCCACCGCCACGGCTTTACCCGTAACCGCCGCCGCGCCTGCTGCTCAGGCCGGGCAGCCGCCGGCGGGGCAGACGCAGGCTCCCGCGGGCCAGGCTGGCCAGCCGGCGCCCATCCAGCAGGTCCCCGTGGTCGCGGGACCTGTTATCGACGATATCGTGGTGGTCGGCAACAAGGTCCTGAACTCGGCTGCCATTATCACGCTCAGCGGCCACAAGAAGGGCGACCCCTGCTCATCGGAGACGCTGACCGATATGCGGGACCGGCTCGCCAAGACCGGTAACTTCGGGATGCACCACCCGGACCAGCAGGAGCGCTGGGTCCAGGTTCAGGCCGAGGACATCGGCAACAATAAGTGCAAGGTTACGATCACCGTCGACGAGAACGATGCGATCAACTCCATCGCCCCCACAGGTACAGGCCCGATCAAGGGCGATGACGTCAAGGCGCTCATCACCAAGACGGCGGTCTACAACGTCGAGCAGATCGCTCAGGACGCGCAGAACATCATCGAGCTCTACAACAAGCGCGGCTATTCAATCGAGTTCGGCCAGGACCTCGGCATGGACCCGAATAATCCCGGAGTCCTGCTGCTGCCGATTCTGGTGACGCGCGTAGACGACATCGTTATCAGCAAGAAGCACAAGACGCGCGACTACGTGATACTGCGCGAGCTGAAGACGAAGAAGGGCGACTACTTCAACCGCAAGACCTTTTACGAGAAGGACCGCGCGAAGCTGATCAACCTGGACCTGTTCGACGACGTGACCTTTAGCGAGGCGACAGTCGGCACCGGTACCGGGCGCGTCAAGCTGACGATCAACGTCGTCGAGAAGCGCACGGGCAGCATCTCGGCCGGCGTCGGCTATAGCAACCGGCAGCAGCTCATCGGCCGGGCCGAGGTGAGCGAGACCAATTTCCAGGGCCGGGGCGAGGGCGTCAGCCTGCTGTGGGAGACGGGCGGCGTCGCGAGCCGAAACAGCGTCGAGCTGACATACACGCGGCCGTGGCTGGACAAGCACCAGACCTCGCTGCAGGTCAACCTGTTCGACAAGACGGTCTATCGATTCTCGAACTCCCTCCAATCAGCGGACAACTCGCTGCTCTCCACGAACGCCGGACACTACAACGAGCAGCGACGAGGCGGCGCCATCACGGTCAGCCGGCCGCTGCGCGATACGCTGCGGCTGGCGCTCACGGGCCGGGTCGAGAACGTGCACACCGACCCGCTTTCGCTCAGCGGCGTAAACGCGGAGATCGTGCAGGACGGACCGATCGAATCTGTCGGCGCCTCGCTGCTGCGCGATACCCGTGACCTGATCCTGGATCCCGTGGCGGGCGGCTACCAGAGCCTGAGCATCCAGGCCGGACACGCCACGCTGAACAGCATTACCAACGCCAACGGATTTCCGGTGTCTCAGGCCGTGACTGGAAGCGTCAACTTCAGCAAAGGGCAGTTCGAATGGCGGCAGTACTTCAGCCTGCAGGGCCGCCGCAAGCACCTGACGGATGAGAAGAGCGCGATCGCGGTCCGGTTTCTGGCCGGCGGCGCGGCGGGGACGCTCCCCTTCTTCGAGCAGTTCTTCGTTGGAGGCGCCGAGAGCCTGCGCGGCTACCGCGAGGACCGCTTCTGGGGCAAATACATGTTCCTCGGCTCGATCGAGCTGCGCCAGCCGCTCGCGCGGCGCCTTAAGGGCGTTGTCTTCGCCGACGTCGGCGACGCGTGGGGCGGCCCATACTCGAACGTGAGTCTTCAAGGGTTCCAGCAGACCGGATTCCAGCCGCGCGCGTCGGTCGGCCTCGGAATCCGCGTCGGCACGCCGCTCGGTCCGATCCGGCTCGACTACGGAATCGGGTCCGAAGGCGGCCGGGCGCACTTCAGCATCGGAAACGTCTTCTGACGCTGGATCGACTCGGAACGAACGCGATCCAGTTCGGCGGAATCCAGACCTGGGCTGGGCCAATCTCGGGGCGCAGCGAAGGCGTAAGGCGCCGCCGACCGCATGATGAGAGCGCTCCGGTCGCGGTTGCGGTGACCGTTGCTATCTGCTATAATAGCGGCGCAAGCGCCGGTCCAATCCTGCCGATTCTGGGGCGCGAAAGGAATACAAACACACATGCAGAGTGCATCTCAGACCGGCGGCGGCCTGTTCTTCATGCGCGCTACGGTTTTCGCGGCGATCGTATTGGGCGTTGTCGCCGCTCTAGCCGCGCACGGCGCGGACGATAAGAACGGACTGCGGATCGCAGTCGTAAACCCTGGACGGCTGCTTGCCGAGTACAAGTACGCCAAGCAGTCGAACGACACGCTGGAAAAGATCGGTAATGACGCAAAGCTGTACATTGATACGTGGCGGCGCTACCCGCTCCTCAGCATGACGGACCAGGAGACGCTTGCAAAGCTCCGCCAACAGGAGGCTACGGTCGGCGCGAATATGTCCAAACAGGAGAAGGACCAGCTTCAGGGCCTCATTACGAAGCACGACAACCTGGTGAAGGAGTATAACGCGCTCCTCGCGAAGCCGAACGGCGACACCACCCCGGCAGACGCGGACAGGCTTACGCAGCTCGGCAAGGCGAAGGCCGATACGGAGGCGCGCATCAAGTCCAAGGATACCGACGCGTCTACCGAGATTACCAAGCGCCAGGACGAGTTCAACCAGAAGATCGACAAGGACGTGCGGGAGGCGCTCAACAAGGTCGCCAAGGAGAAGGGCATGAACCTCGTCTTCAGCAGCCAGGTCGTCCTCTTCGCCGATACCGACATCACGGACGACGTGCTGAAGCACCTGAACAAGTAGCGCCCGCGGTTGAAACGGGCGATTGCGCAATACCAATGGCACCCAGCACCGGGCGCACATGCGTCCAAGCAATTTGCATCGTTGCTCTGCCTTTACTCGTGATCGTTGGGGGCGCGGGCTGCAGCCATACTCCGCTGCCGGCCGCGCCCCGTCGTTACGTAAGGCTGGACGCGTTGATGCCGCTGCATCCTTCGTGGCAGCAGATTGTCACGCTGGACCGCGATGTCGCGGCGCTCAAATCCGCGCCGCAGCAGGCGGGCACGATGTACTACGCGCCGCACGGCGCGCCGGCGCTGTTCGCTCCGCAGACTGCGACGCCCGTCAATATCGCCCGGGAGCGTGCCGTCCAGGCGGACCTGGATGCGAAGCGATATATCGACAGCCTGCGAAAGTCGCTGACCGAGGCTAACCAGTCCGTGCTCGCGCTTGAGCGCAGGCGCGAGCAGCGGCGCGTGGACGCTTCGGTCGCGACCCGGCTGGCGGACGAGGCGAAGCGGCTCCAGGCGCTGAACGACGTTAGGCTCTTCGCGATCAAGGAGCGGCTGAAGGGGCTCGCGCTGCGGGACATCGTCGTGCGCTCCCAAATTCAGGACCTGGCGCAGGCGCACACAACCGACGTCGTGCCCCTTCGGAAGGCACAGGACGAGCACGCCTCGATCCTGAAAGAGATCACGAGCATCAAGTTGGAAGACGCCGACATCAGGGCACAGGACGTCGGCCAGATCGCTGCGCGCAACCGGGACCAGTTCTACCGCGAGGAGCAGGCGCTTAGCCGCGACAGAATCGCCGCGCGCGAGACCGCCCTGGCCGGAGAGCTGCGTGACAAGGTCGCGGCGGCTATGGTTCAGCAGCGCGACACCGGCGTCCCGCCGCCGACCGCGATGAGCCTGCCGCCGGTGGATCCGCGCGCCACTCCGCTTCCACTTCCGCAGGAGGCCGGAGCAGTCACCTTCTCCGGCGCGGCACGCGTCGCTCCGGCCGTTTCGCGCGAGGCTCTGGAGTGGCAGTCGCAGCGCAGCGCGATACTGGCCGAAATCCGCGCGGACACGGTGAAATCGGCCGAAGAGTCGGCGGCGCGCCGGGGATGGGTCCTGGTGGCAGGGCCGCGGCCGGATGCGCGGGATGGCACCAAGGAGGTCGCGGACGACATTCGCACACAGTGGCGGATAACGACCGCGCGGTAATCTGCGGGAGGACGCCGCCGCGTCGCCGTCGAGAGAACTATCGTGATATGCTGCAATTCGAGTTGAGCACACTTGCCGAGAGACTTAAGGGCGCCGTTGTGGGCGATGGATCCACTGCGATCACGGGACTCGCCGGCCTGGACTCGCCGGAGCCGGGCGACCTCGTGTTCGCGGAGGCGCAACGGTATCTGCAAGTCGCGCTCCGCAGCCGGGCGTCCGCGGTACTCGTGACCGCTGAGCTAGCCGAAGCCGTCGCAAGCGCGCCCAAGCCGCTGCTCGTTGTGGAGCAGCCGCGCGTGGCCTTCGTGCAGGCGCTCCAGCTCTTCGCCCCGGCCGAGGCGTTCCCGCCGGGCGTCCACCCATCCGCGCAGGTCGGCGAGGGGGCGCAGCTCGGCAGGGGCGTGCACGTCGGGCACAACGCAGTGATCGGGGCGGCAGTCCGGATCGGCGACGGCGTCGTCATCCTGGACGGCGTATCCATCGGCAGCGGCTGCGAAATCGGCTCGGGCACGCGTATCTACCCGAACTCCGTGCTCTACCCCGGCGTCAGGGTCGGCCGTGGATGCCTCCTGCACGCGGGCTGCGTTATCGGCGCGGACGGCTTCGGCTACGTTCAGGTGGGGCAGCGCGCGATGAAGGTGCCGCACCTCGGCACGGTCGAGATCGGCGATGACGTGGAGGTCGGCGCGAACACCTGCATCGATCGCTCGAAAACGGGAATCACTCGAGTCGGCGCCGGCACCAAGATCGACAACCTCGTGCACATTGCGCACAATGTGTCCGTTGGCATGGGCTGCCTCATCGTGGCGCAGGTGGGCGTGGCCGGCAGCGTGTCCGTCGGGAACGGCGTCGTGCTCGGCGGCCAGGCCGGCATCAAGGACCACGTTGCGCTCGGCGACGGCGCGAGGGTCGGGGCGCAGGGCGGCGTGATCGGCGACGTGGCTGCCGGCGTCACCGTCTCCGGATATCCCGCCCGGCCACATGCCGAGAAGATGCGCGAGCTCGCCGCGGCCGCCAGGCTGCCGGACGCCCTGAAGCGGCTGCGCGCGCTGGAGGACCGGTTGGCGGCCCTCGAAGCCGGATCGGAGCGCGGCCCGGCCGAGGCCCAAGCGCACGCGTCCGGCGACCCCGGCGTGCCCATTATCCCCGAAGAGCGAGACCGCGGAGCGTTCGATGGCGAGGAGGATGCGCCGCACGACGTGGGACCGGTGGGATAGCAATGGAGCAGCAGACTCTCGCCGCGCCGTTCGAGTTTGAGGGCATCGGCATCCATACCGGAGGGCCCGCGCGTGTGGTCGTGCGGCCGGCCGGGCCTGGGACGGGCCGCGTGTTCCACGCCGCCGGCCAATGCATTCCCGCGCGGACGCAGTTCGTGGTCGATACGCGGCGCTCCACCACTCTCGGCCGCGATGGCGCGCGGCTGAGCACGGTCGAGCATCTGCTGTCGGCTCTGGCAGGCTGCGGCATCGACAACTGCGATGTCGACGTCGAGGGCGCCGAAATCCCGATTCTGGACGGCAGCGCGCAGCCGTTCGTACGGCTGATTCACGTGGCCGGCATCGTCCGCCAGCGCGCGCCCGCGCGGTTCGTAACTCTGGATGCGCCCTTGAGCGTGGAGAACGGCGGCTCCGAGCTGCGCGCGGAGCCGGCCGGCGCCATGAGCCTGCGGGTGGAGACCCGGTTCGACGAGTGGCCCGAAGGCGCGGCGACACTGGAGGTCGACGGGCCGGCCGGAGTGCCGGCAGACTATATGGAGGCTATCGCGCCGGCGCGAACGTTCGCCTTCCGGCGCGAGGTCGATATGCTGATAGCGGCGGGTCTCGCAAAGGGTGGATCGCTCGACAACGCGCTCGTGATCGAGCCGCCCGACACGTTTTCCTCTTCGCTGCGGATTCCGCAGGAGTGGTGCGCCCACAAAGCGCTGGACCTGATCGGCGACCTTGCGCTGCTGGATGCTCGCCTGGCGATACGCGTAACCGCGCTGCGGCCAGGACACCGAATCAACACCGCACTGGCGCAGAAGATCGCCGCCGCGTGCCGATAGACCAATACGAGGAGAGAATATGATCGATTCGCTCGGCAGCGATCTGATTCGCACCGTATTACCGCACCGATACCCATTCCTTCTCGTCGACAAGGTCGTCGAGCTGGAACCGGGCAGGCGGGCGGTGGGCATCAAGAACGTCACGGTGAACGAGCCGTTCTTCCAGGGCCATTTTCCGGGCGTCTCCGTTATGCCTGGGGTTCTGCTCATCGAATCGATGGCGCAGGTGGCCGGCATAATGATTCTTTCGTGCCAGCAGTATCGCGGTAAGATTCCGTTCATTGCGTCCGTGGACGCCATTCGCTTCTACCACCCGGTAGTCCCCGGCGATACGCTGAGAATTGAAGCGACGGTCGCGTGGGTCCGGTCCATGGTCGGCAAGGTCGCGTTTGTGACGCGCGTCGGAGACAAGGTGGTTGCGAAGGGCGAGATCAAATTCGCGCTGAAGGAGCCGCCGCCGTCGGCCGACGAGCAGATGGCGAGCCTCGGGGTCTTCACCGACTGCACTCATGCACGGAAACAGGGAGAATGATCACCGTGGCGGAGTTGCGCATTCACCCCTCGGCGGTCATCCACACGTCGGCGGACATCGATTCGACCGTCGAGATCGGCCCGTTCTGCTTCGTCGGCGAGAACGTCACGCTTGGGCCGGGCACGCGCGTCCACGCGGGAGCGCACATCCTCAAGAACACGCGAATCGGGAGGAACTGCCACGTATTCACCGGCGCGGTGATCGGCGGTCCGCCGCAGGACCATAAGTACCGCAACGAAGAGACTTACGTCGAGATCGGCGACGAGAATATACTGCGCGAATGCGTAACGATTCATCGGGCGACGGGCGAAGGGCAGGTCACGCGGATAGGAAACGGCAATATGGTGATGGCCTACGCGCACATCGGCCACAACTGCCACATCGGCGACCGCGTTACCATCGCGTCGTATGTCGGCATTAGCGGGCACGTAACGGTGGAGGACGGCGTAAACTTTGGGGGAAGCAGCGGCGTCCACCAGTTCTGCAGGATCGGCACGCTCGCCATGGTCGGCGGAATGTCGGGCATCAACAAGGACGTGCCGCCGTATATGACGGCGACGGGGCTGCCGGCCCAGGTGATCGACGTAAACGTGCGCGGCCTGCGCCGGGCCGGCGTTCCGGCCAAGACGCGGGGCGACGTACGGTCTGCTTACAAGCTGCTCTACCGTTCCAACCTGAATCAGTCGCAGGCCCTCGAAGCGATCGAGGAGGAGATCGATAGCAGCCCGGAGCTGGAGCACCTGCTCGACTTCATTCGGAATACACGGGCCGGCACGAACGGCCGCGGAAACACGGCGTGATGCGCGCGACGCCGCCACGGTGGGGCCGGTCCCGACCCGAACGGCGCGGTTGAAGCGCAATCCGCCGGAAACGCATCCGGAGGCGTCGTGAACATCGCAATCTTTGCTGGCGAAGTCTCCGGCGACCTGATTGGCGGCGCGCTCGCCCGCGAGCTGCTTCGCGCCGACCCGGAACTCACGCTGTGGGGCGTCGGAAGCGCCGCCATGCGCGCTGCCGGGGTCGAGATCGTCGAGGACAGCGCTTCCTGGGGCGCGATGGGCGTCGTCGAGGCGCTGCGCAAGGTTCCCGGCCTCGTCGTCGGCGCGGGACCGCGACTGCGGGCCGTCGTTCGCCAGCGCAGGCCGGACGTGATTGTGCTCATCGACTTCGGCGCGATGAACGTCCGCGCCGCGCGGTTCTGCAAGGCGCACGGCATCAAAGTCGTATACTACTTTCCACCCGGCACCTGGAGGCGGAGCGGCGACAAGGGCGCCGAGCTCGCCCGGATTACCGACCTGCTACTGGTTCCGTTCCCCTGGGCCGAAGAGCGCTACCGGCGGCTGGGCTGCAACGTGGCCAACGTCGGCCATCCCATGCTGGATCGCGTCCGCTCCGAGATGTCCCGCGACGAGTTTGCATCTCAGTTCGGCATGGATCCCCGCGCTCCGATCATTGGCCTCCTTCCCGGCAGCCGCAAGCACGAGGTGTCTCACCTTATGCCGACGCTGCTGGAGAGCGCGCGCCGCATCCACCGGAAGGTGAAGGATGCGCAGTTCGTCGTCGGCGTGGCGCCCTCGGTCTCGATAGAGATGATGCGCGATCTCCTCATGGACCACGCCGACATCCGCGACCGGCTGAGCGCCCTCTGGCACGAGTTCGCGCAGGAGGCGGAGTCCAAGGTGCTGAAACCGGTGCGCGACACGGCGGACGCGCTTTCGCCGCAGGGCCAGCGCAGGCTCGTTACCGTCGGCGGCGTGCTCGTATCGGAGGATAAATTCAAGGCGCGGTTAGAGGACCAGCGGCGGGAGGCCGAGCGCCGAAGCAAGATGGGCCTTCCCCCTATCGTACTCGCCAAGGGTCTCACCTACGAAGTACTCGCCCACAGTGACGTGCTCCTGCTCTGCTCCGGCACGGCGACCTTGGAGGCGGCGCTCTTCGAGACGCCGATGGTCATCCTCTATCGCGGATCCAAGATAATGGAGATCGAGTACTACTTGCGCGGCTTCCACAAGAGCATTCCGCACATCGGGCTGCCGAACATCCTCGCAGACCGGCGCATCGTGCCGGAGCTAATACAGCGCGACGCCACGCCGGAGGCGATATCCGAGCACGCGCTGAAGATGCTGAACGATCCGGAGACCCGCCATAGGGTTAAGTCGGAGCTCCGCAGCCTCAAGCTGCTGCTGGGCGAGCCAGGCGCAAGCGGGCGCGCCGCCAGGCTCGTGTTGCAGGTCGCGAGATCCGGCGCGTGAACATCGAAGCGCTCCTGCGCGATCGGTTCGGCTTCGACGCCTTTCTGCCGGGCCAGCGGGAGGTGATCGAGGCGCTGTTGCGGTCCGGCCGTGCGCTTGCGATCATGCCGACGGGCGGTGGAAAGTCGATCTGCTACCAGCTTCCGGCGCTGGAGCTGGAGGGCGTAACGCTCGTGGTCTCGCCCCTGATCGCACTGATGAAGGACCAGATCGACTTCCTCACCCGCCGGGGAATCCCGGCCGCTCGCCTGGACTCCTCGCTGCCGCCCGATGCGTGGCGCGAGACCGAAGCACGGCTGCGTAACGGCGCCGTCAAGCTCCTCTACGTGGCGCCGGAACGGTTTAACAACGAGCGGTTCTTGTCCGCCATCGCGCGGCCCCCGATCGCTCTCTTCGCTATCGACGAGGCGCACTGCATCTCCGAGTGGGGCCATAACTTCCGGCCGGACTACCTGAAGCTCACGGAGGCGGCCGCAAACATCGGCGCGGAGCGGATCCTGGCGCTGACCGCGACCGCAACGCCCGCGGTCGCGCGCGACATCCGCGCCGCGTTCGATATCCCGCAGGACGCGACCGTCGTCACCGGCTTCTACCGCGCCAACCTCAATCTTGCGACGACGCCCGCCGCCGCCGCGGACCGGGACGCGCTCCTTATCAAGCGGCTCGCGTCCCGAAAGCCCGGCTCGGCCATCGTCTACGTGACGCTGCAGCGCACTGCGGAGCGGGTGGCCGCGCTGCTGCGCGCCGCAGGTTTTCCGGCGGACGCGTACCACGCCGGCATGGAGCCGGACGCACGCGCCGCCGTTCAGGAGCGCTGGATGGCATCGGATCGCGGAATTGCCGTCGCGACGATCGCCTTCGGAATGGGGATCGACAAGCCGGACGTCCGCTACGTATACCACTACAACCTGCCAAAAAGCCTGGAGAGCTACAGCCAGGAGATCGGGCGCGCGGGCCGCGACGGGCTGAAGTCGACGTGCGAAGTGTTCGCGACGATGGAGGACGTGCCGGCGCTCCAGAACTTTGCCTACGGCGACACTCCGGCGCCATCGGCGCTGCGCTCCCTCGTGGAGGAGCTCCTCGGCTCCGGCGACGCGCTGGATCTGGATCTTTACGACCTGTCCGCCCGGCACGACCTGCGCCAGCTCGTGCTGCGCACGGCGCTCACCTACCTCGAGCTCGCCGGCGTGCTCAAGCAGGGCACTCCGTTCTACGCCGGCTACGAGGTGCGGCCGATCAAGTCGCTGGAGACGATATTCGCGGCCTTTTCCGGCGAGCCGGCCAACTTCCTCCGCGCGCTCTTTGACGCTGCCAAGCGAGGGCGGACCTGGTACGGGCTCAACCCCGATGTCGTGGCCGCGGAGCTGGGCGAGGCGCGAGCGCGTGTCGTCCGGGCGCTGGAGGTGCTGGAAGACCGCGGCCTCGCCGAGATACGCGCGTCGGACGTGCGGTATCGCTACGCCGTCCTCCGGCGGGACACCGGCGCATCCGATCTCGCCGACATGCTGGAGCAGCGCTTCGTGCGGCGCGAGCGGCAGGAGGTGGCGCGCCTGGCGCAGGTGCTCGCTCTCGTAACGCACGCCGGCTGCCAAACGGCATACCTGGCGTCGCACTTCGGCGAAGAGCGGCCGGAGCGGTGCGGACACTGTACCTACTGCGTCACCGGACAGGCCAGGGCAATTCCCGCGCTTCCGCAGCGGCCGCCGATAGAGTCGGTCGTGAGCGCGGAAGATCTGCGACAACTCAGAGCGGCGCATCCGGACGCCGTCGGCGACTCACGCGCCGCGGCGCGGCTGCTGTGCGGCCTGTCCAGCCCGGCGACGTCGAAAGCGCGCCTCGGCCGCCATCCGCTCTTCGGCGCGTTGGCCGAATACGGCTTCGCCGAGGCGCTCGCCTGGGTTGAAGGAGAATCAGGCCGGCCGGCGGAATTCGGTCAAGGCTCGATGAACGGAGCGGATGGAGACGAATGAACAGACTAGCGGGTAAGGTCGCCGTCATTACGGGCGCGGGCCGCGGACTGGGACGGGCCTACGCGCTGCATCTCGCCGGCCTCGGCGCAGACATCGTGGTGAACGACATCGACCTCCGGGCAGCAGACGAGTTCGACGAGGAGCTGACGGCCGAGAGCGTCATGGCCGAGTGCGAGGCGCGGGGCGTCCGCGCGATCGGGGTCGAAGCGGACGTGACCGACAGGACGCGAGTAGACGGGCTGTTCGCCGCGGCGCGCCACGCCTTTGGCCGCGTGGATATCCTGATCAACAATGCGGGCGGCGTCCTTCGCCCCGCGGAGCGCAGCAAGGCCTCGACCGTCTCCGAGGAGGATTGGCGCTTCATTCTGGACGTGAACTTGACGCAGACTGTGTTCTGCTGCCAGGCCGCCGCGGCCATGATGAAGGAGCAGCGGTCGGGCAGGATCGTCAACGTCGCGTCGCAGGCGGGCGTCCGCGCAAACGTGGACGGGAATATCTCACACTACAGCGTCGCCAAGGCTGGGATCGTGCAGTACACGCGGCTGCTGGCCGGCGAGTTGGGTCCGTTCGGCATAAACGTCAACTGCATTGCGCCAGGCCTCATCCTCACGTCGCGCGCCAACAAGCAGTTCAAGCGCGACAGCCCGGAGGCGCTCGCGAAGGCGGCACCCTCGATACCGCTGCGGCGCATGGGCGTGCCGGAGGACTGTGCGCGCGTGGTCGAGTTCCTTTGCACCGACCTGTCGGACTACGTAACCGGCCAGTGTATCTGCATCGACGGCGGAATGGTCCTATCGCCCTCGTAACGGCCGCCAAGGCGGGAGTTGGAGAGACGCGGATCGTGGATAGCTCAACTCGGATTCCATTCGCGCTGACGGCGTACGGCCTGCCGCACACAATGGGCTATCTGGCCACGAAATCAGGAGACAAACGTCGTACTCCCTTGACCGCCGTGGGCCTCGTCGAGCTTGCCGATTCGCTCGGACTGGAGGGCGCCGAGTTCCCGCTGCTTTCGCGCGTTCCCTCGTTCGACGGCGCCGTAGTCGAGGTCGCGGCCGGCGCGCAGGAGGCATGCGCCGAGGCGCGCCGGCGCGGCATGCGCGTCGTGGCCGACCATGGAGCACTTCTGGACAACGCCACTGATCACCTGACCGCTTATTTGAAGCTCGTTGCGGAATCGGGCGCGACGGTAATGCGCGCAACGTTGAGCCATATACTATGTGGCGACCGCCGGACGCAGCAGGGTGGCTGGGAGGCGCATCGCGACGCGCTCGCGAAGCGGCTGCGCGAGCTGCTGCCCGCTGCAGAGGATCTTGGTGTCTGCATTGCCGTAGAAAACCATCAGGACGCCACGACTGAGGACCTGCTCTGGCTCGCCGACAAGACCGGGAACAGCCCCGCGTTCGGGGTGACACTGGATGCCGGCAATCCGCTCGCCGTCGGGCAGGACCCGGTAGAGACCGCGCGCCGGTTGGCGCACATCATTCGCCACCTACACGTGAAGGACTACACGATTCACTTTGCGCCGGAAGGCTATCGACTGGTCCGCTGCGCGGCGGGCGACGGCGTGGTCGATCTCCCGGCGATTCTGGAAGCCGTACGCGCCAACGGACATGACGTCCTGCCCGGAATCGAGATCGCCGCACAGTCGACGCGCACTGTGCCGCTGCTCGACGCCGGCTGGTGGGAGGAGTATCCGCCTCGCGACGCGCGCGCGCTGCTCCCGGCCCTACGGATTCTGTGGGAGCGGGGGCGCCCGGCCGACGAACCCTACGCCAGCGCCTGGGAACGGGGCGCCGACTCGGACACAGTCGCGGAGGAGGAGCTGGCGGTCGTTCGGCGGACGGTGGCGTACTTCCGGACATGGTCCGCATCCTGAAACCGCCGTTTCCCGCGAGGTCCGTGCCTCGCGACCGCTCCAAAGACATCGAGCAGTACGACTATTTCCGCGGTTCGATCTCTCGCGGCCTCTGGCGCTTCATTCTCTATCGGTTTACGCGCGCCTCCGGCTGGATGCTTCTGGTCACGCTCCTCTTTGTCTCCTATGCCTCGAATACGCTGGAGATCCAGGCGTACACACCGGTCGCCTATCTGCTCTGTATCTGGCTCGTCGCGCTCGCGGCGGCGCTGGTCTCGCGGCCCCGCATTCGCGTGCGGGCGCGCCACGGCGACCGGATCCGCGTAGGCGATACGCTTCCGGTCGAGATCGAGCTGACGCAGGTGCGGCGGTGGCGTCAGGAGCTGAATATAGTCGCGCATCGGCTGCCGCCCTCCATCGACGCTGCGGCGCCCGATGGGCTGCGTGTCCGTCCGCTCGGGTTCGGGGAGTCGGTGCGGCTGACGATGGGACTTGTGTGCCGGGAGCGGGGCGCGCACTCCTGGCG
>DATGJU010000178.1:0-12115 GCA_035295045.1 Chthonomonadaceae bacterium | reverse complement strand
GATCGACGTGCATGCGCACGAACCGGAGACGATCTACGTAGTACCGATCAAGAGCGACAGCGAGCACTTCCCGCTGGACGGTAAGCTGCAGGTCTGGCGCAGCCGGACCGGCGGTAACGAGTGGGAGGCGCTGACGAAGGGCCTGCCGCAGAGCGACTGCTACGTGAACGTGCTGCGCGAGGCGATGGCCGTCGATTCGCTCGATTCATGCGGCGTATACTTCGGCACGACCGGCGGGCAGGTCTACGCCTCGGCGGACGCCGGCGACAGCTGGTCGCCGATCGTGCGCGATCTACCTGCGGTCCTCTCCGTGGAGGTCCAGACGCTTCAATGATCCGCGTAGCGCTGCCGTTCCACCTTCGCACGCTCGCGAAGGTGGACGGCGAAGTCGAGGTTTCGGTGGACGGACCGGTCTCGATCCGGTCGGTCCTCGACGCGCTGGAGGCGAAGTACCCGGTGCTCCGCGGTACGATTCGGTTCCACAACTCTAGCGAGCGCCGGCCGTGGCTCCGCTTTTTCGCCTGTGAGCAAGACCTCTCGCACGATTCTCCGGAGGACCCGCTGCCGGAGGCGGTCGCGTCCGGCGAAGAGCCGCTGCTCATCGTCGGCGCGATCGCCGGCGGTTAGCGGGCTGGCCGGGCATCACGCTGCCCATCGCCCGCGGCCGGAAGGATAGCTGCCGGCCAGCCGCCGACCTTCGCGCGGCACGCGTTAGGGCAGGGCCGTGCGTCCTGCCCACCGGCGGAGGCTATCACGTTGACACGGATCGTTCAGTCGAACCTCGACTTCGAGCGTGAGCCGCTGCGGGCGCCTTTCGGATTCAAGGGCGGTTTCGTCACCGAAGTCTGGAACACGGCGGTCCGGCTCGACTCGTCCGACGGTCTGTCGGCGGCGGGGCAGGGCGTGCAGGGAGTCCTCTGGTCGGATCCAGGGCTGTTCGCAAGCTGCTCCGAGGCGGCCGGCAATGCGACGATGCTGCTCACCACCGCGGCCGGCCTTCGAGAGGCGGAGCGCGTCGATTTCGAGTCGCCGCTCGATCTTCTCGACGCGATCCTGCCGGACGCCGCCGCCCGCGGCCGGGAAATATGCGGCCGCGCCGACCTCCGGCTCACGTTCGTCCTCAATGCGCTCGCCGCCCTGGATTTCGCTGCCTGGCGGCTCGTCGCCAGGCAGCGCGGGGTGGGATTTGAGGCGCTCATTCCAGAGCTGGCGCGGCCCGCGCTAGGCCACCGCCAGACGCGCATCGCAAGCGCGCCCGCCATCGGCTACGGCATGCCCGTAGCCGACGTACAGACGCTCGTGGCGGACGGGTTTTTCCTCCTGAAGATCAAGATCGGCTCCGACCCCAACCGTGACGGCGACCAGGACGCGATGCTGGCCTGGGACTGCGCGAGAATGACGGCAATTCACGACGCCGTAGGCGGCGCCGCTCCCGCCAACTCCCCGACTGGCCGCGTCCTCTACTATCTCGACGCCAACGGGCGATATGATGGAATCGAGCGTGTGATGCGCCTGCTCGGCCACCTTGACGCGATCGGCGCGCTCGATCGCACGATCCTGCTGGAGGAGCCGTTCCCGGAGGAGGTCCGAGCGGAGGTCGGCGACCTGCCGGTGCGGATCGTTGCGGACGAGAGCGCGCACACCGACCGCGACGTCGTCGACAGGATCGGGCTGGGGTACGGCGCGATCGCCATCAAGCCGGTTGCGAAGACGCTCAGCATGAGCTTTCGCATGGCGCAGGCGGCACATTCCGCCGGCGTCGCCTGCTTCTGCGCCGACCTGACCGCGACTCCCGGGCTGGTGGAGTGGAACAAACTGTTCGTGGCGCACCTCGCCCCGCTGCCGGAGCTCGGAATGGCGCTGCTCGAAACCAATGGCTTCCAGAACTACCGGAACTGGGACCGGATGCAGGAGGAGCTGGCGCTGCCCCACGCGCCCTGGGTTCGGCCGGAAGCCGGCGTGTTCCGCTTGAGCGATGAATTCTTCGAGAAGAGCGCGGCAATCCTCGATCCGACGCCGGTGTGCGAGGGTGTTGCGGATCGGGTGTAGGGCAAAGCAGGTCGCGTCGCCGCACTCTGTACCCGGACTCAGTCGCGATTGTAGGCGCGCGCGGCGCGCCAAAACTACGTCCCAATCGCCATGCCCTGAGCCCCTACCGCGGCAGCGGCGCGCCGATCGCCCGCGCCATGGCGGCCCGGCTCTGGTCGACGCCGAACTGTGCTTCGGCGCGGTTCGTCTGGGCGGTCACGAGCGCCGCCTGCGCGTTGATGATGTCCAGGAACTGCCCGATCCCGCGCGCGAACCGCCCTTGTGCGATCCGTACTCCCTCCAGCGCGTTGAACACCTCCGTGTCGGACGTAACCAGTCGCTGCTCCGCGGCTCTCAGGTTCACGTAGGCCTGCGAAACGTCCGAAGTCACGTTTAGCTGAGCAGTCAACAGGTTCGCCTGTGCTATGTCGACGTTCGCGCGCGCCTCCTTGACGCGGCCCGCCGTCAGTCCGCCGTCTATGGGACTCCACTGCAAAGAGATGCCGATGGTCAGCGCATCGTTGCCCGGCGGGATGTTGTTGCCGCGCGATATAAAGCCAAGATTGCCTGAGAAGACGGGCGCATTGGTGGTGCGGGCGGCGCTTACGCCGTACTTCGCCGCGCTGATGAGGCTGTTCGCCTGGAGAACCTCCGGCCGCTGCTTCAGCGCGGAATCGACCAGGCTCTGAAGGTTGTTCGTGGCGACGGGCGGCTCCGCGGACGTAGCGGCGTCGATCGGGGTGCGCGGGTCGATACCCATGATAAGCGCGAGGTTGATCCGCGATATGCCCTGGTTCGTGCGTGCCGTAATGAGCGCGGTCGCGGCATCCGCGAATGCCGTCTGTGCCGTGACCACGTCGGACGGAAGGCCCAGGCCGGAGTTCAAGCGGGCCTGCGCCAGATCCAGCTGCAGCCGGCGGTTCGCGACGTTGTCCTCGTTGACCTTCACGAGCGCCGTGTTGTTCACGTACTGGTAGAATGCCTGCTTGACCTGAAACACGAGATCCGATTGGACGGCGATCAGGTTCTCAAGCGCGGCGCGCTCCTGCAGCGACGCTTCACGCACCGTGTCGCGCGTGTGATTGAAGTCGAAAATGAGCTGTCGGAGGTTGGCCGATATCTGCGTGCCAGAAGCCGTCACGCTCGACGAGCCGCCTCCCGTTGTCGTGACCGTTCCTCCGCCTGCGCCCCCAGTTCCGGTTCCGGTACTACCGCTTCCGGCTCCATTGCCCCCGTTGCCCGTTCCTGTGCCTCCTGTCCCCGTTCCCCCGCCGCCGCCGGATCCGCCCTCCGTCGATATCGTTTGGACGTTCGTGTATCCCGCGACTATGCTTAGCTGTGGCAGCAGACCCGACCTGGCCTGCTGCGTTCGGCCCTGCGCGGCGGCGATGGCGGCGCGGGCGGCGATCACGGATGGCTGATTATGGAGCGCGATCCGCACGGTCTCCTCGGCGGTCAGTGGCCGGCTTGCCACGTCCGGCGGCCGCGCAGGCGGGCCGGGGAGTGTCACGGGCGGCGGGATCACCGTGTCGCGCACGTTCGGGGAGATCGGCGGCGTCTGGCCGGGGACGGCCTGCGGCGGAGGCGGCTGCTGTTGCTGGGCTTGCGCCGCGGGTGCCAAGAGGAGCGCCGGCAGCGCACCGAATGCGATAAGGCTGGTCCCCGCGATCGTTCTTGTGCGGCCTCTTCGTGGAGCGAATCTATTCATACTCGAATGAGTCCTCGATGTCCAGGCGGTAGCCCGGAATGGGCCGGATCGGTCGAATGCGGCTAGGCCGGTTCATCCCGCCGGAGGGAACGTCCCGCATTGCGAAGTGACGGATGCATGCAGCTCAGGATGCAGCCTCGACGGGGCATCCCGTTGCGATCGTCGCCTTGAGAAGCTGCTCCAGCGCCTCGATCAGGTCGTCCCGCTGTTGCGCCGGCAGCATAACGAGCGCGTCTCTTGCTCGCCCAGTTCGGCTCGCGCGGCGCTCCGACATCATCTGCTCGGCGCGCGGAGTAAGGCGCAGGTGCTTGAGCCTCCGGTCGCACGGCGCGGCGACCCGCTCCACGAGGCCGGATCGCTCCATGCGGTCCGCGAGCTGAGTGACCGCGCTGGTGGATATCGCGAGCTCCTCGGCAACCGAGGACATAGACTTCGGCCCGTCCTGCAGGAACGAGCAGATACGTAGTTGTGCGAGCGGCATGTCCGCCAGTGGGCCGGACTGACCGATCGTAAACAGGCGGCGAAGTATCGTCGGCATAAGATGCTCCAATCGCGCGGCCTGTTCCTCGATTTTGGCATCCCCGCCAGGACGGTTCCTTATTGCGCTTACCATTGTGTCTCGCTTTTTGTTGCGTTGTCGTGGGACCGCCGGCAGGAACGGCGCTGCCGACGGGCCGCGGGATCGGCGCGGCCCATAGCCGGCGGCCCTATTGATCGGCCGCGTGGCCCCCAGGGGCCGAAGCGGGGGAGCCGCTGGACGCGCGCCCGTTGCCGTTCTCCTTGCGCCCGGTGATCCAGAGCTGCAGATCGTCGAACATCGTGTAGACGATGGGAACGATGAACAGCGTGAGGACCGTCGAGGTGAAGAGGCCGCCGATGACGGCAGTTGCGAGCGGGGCCTGCGTCTCGGAGCCCTTTCCAATGGCGAGCGCCAGCGGCAGCATTCCGAGGATGGCCGCGCTCGCAGTCATCAGGATCGGCCGCAGCCGCGTGGGGCTCGCGGTGAGAATCGCCTTGTCGCGCGACATGCCGCGGTTTCGCAGTTGCGTCGTGTAGTCCACGAGCAGGATTCCGTTCTTGACGACGATACCGATCAGCATCAGGAGGCCGATAAAGGCCGTGATGCCGAATGCGCGCCCGGTCAGGAAGAGCGCCAGGATCACGCCGACCGCGGACAATGGGACGGATGCGAGCACCGTCAGCGGGTGGACGAACGATTCGAATTGCGAAGCGAGCAGCATGTAGATCAGGGCGATGGCCATGAACACCGCCAGTCCCAGCCCGGAGAACTCGTCAATCCGGCGCTTCTGGTTGATGCCGAAGTCCCAGTGGTAGCCGGAAGGCATCTGCATCTGCGACATGACCTTCGTGATGTCCGCCTGGATTTCGCTCTCCGAGCGGCCGTTGGCGCGCCCGGTGATCGCGATATACCGTTGCCGGTCAAGCCGGTCGACTTCGTTCGGTCCGAGCGTGCGGATCGGAGTGGCCACCTGTCGAAGCTGTATGTCGCTCGTGGTGGCGGTCGCGCCGCCAGAGCTGCTGCCGGAGGCGTGGCTTATCGGGAGATTGAGGAGCTCCTCTGTGCTCTTGCGCTTGCTCTCCGGGAGCTGAACGTAGATCGGGTATTGGAAGCCGGACTCCTGGTAGTAGCTGGAGAGATTGCCGTTCGTGGCCGTGTTCAGCGCGTTCGCGATGTCCGTAAAGTTGACCCCGAGCTGAAGCGCCTTTTCACGGTCCACCTTCCACTGCAGCTCCGGCGTGGCGTCCTGGACCGCAAGGTCCACCGATTCCAGCCCGGGTATCTGCTTCAGCTTGTCCATGGCGTCGTGCGAGAGGCGGCTGATCACGTTGATATCGGGACCGAATATGTCGGCTTCGATGTTCTGCGCGCCGCCGGTCAGAATCTGGGTGACCAGGTCGAACGGATTGATCAGGACGCGCGCGCCGGGAATACCCGCGCCCAGCTTCCGCTGGAGCTGCTTGATCACGACCTGCGTCGAGTCCTTGTGGTCGTCCTTCAGCTTCACGGTCATAGAGCCCTGGTAGGGCGTCAGGGCCGTCGTCGTGCCGCGCAGGCTGAGCGTGGTTCCGGCCGCCGAAAACACCGTAGCGACGTTCGGGTTCTGCATTACCACGTTTTCGGCGTAGATCATCGATTCGTTCGTCTTTTCGAGCGCCGTGCCGACAGGCAGCTTGACGATCACCTGGAAGTCGCCGCTGTCCGTCTGCGGCAGCATTTCACTGCCGATCTGAGGCACGAGGAGCAGGCTCGCGCACGTTACGAGCACGGCCCCGCCGAACACAAGCCAGCGGTGATGAATCGCCCATTGCAGGGCGCGGTGGTAGCCACGGTCCAGCTCCGTGAACTTGTGGCCGAACCAGAGGAACACCTGGCTGACCCAGCCGCGCCTCCGCGTCTGGTGCGACTCGCCGCGCTCGATCGCGGCCTCCTCCTCGACCTCCTCCTCCTTGATGAGCCGCGAGGCCAGCATCGGCACGACCGTCACGGCGTCGAGAAGCGAGACGGCGATCGAGAAGATTACGACGAGCGCGAACTGCGTGAAGGTCTGTCCAGACTGGCCCTGGATGAGGAACAGCGGCAGGAACACGACCATGATCGTCAGGGTAGACGCGACGACGGCGCCCGCGATCTCCTGCGTACCGGTCACGCAGGCGTCCGTGACCTTCTGCTTATCGCGTTCTATGTGTCTGAAGATGTTTTCAAGCACGACGACGGCGTCGTCCACGATCAGGCCGGTGGCGAGCGCGAGACCGGAGAGCGAGATCGTGTTGATCGTGAAGTGGCACAGATAGAGCAGCGCGAAGGTTGAAACAATCGAGATCGGGATCGAGAGTGCGACGACGAACGTGCTGCGGAAGTTGCGCAGGAAGAGCAGCAGAATGATTACCGCAAGCGCGCCGCCGATTAGCGCGCTCGACCGCACGTCTTCGATCGAGTGCTGGATGAACTCTGCCTGATCGTAGGCGAGACCGAACTTCATCTCCGGATAGAGCTTCTTGACCTGCTCGATCTTCGCGAAGACGTTCTGTGCCGTCTCGACGGTATTGGCCTCGCTCTGCTTGGTGACAATGATGCCGACAGCCTGCTGGCCGTTCAGGCGGGTGTACAGGCGCGTCTCCTGGTGTGCGTCGCGCACTGTCGCGACCTGGCCAAGCGAGACGAGCCGGCCGTCGAAGGAGCCCACGGGGATTGCCGCCGCCTCCTGCGGAGAGCTGAAGTACCCAAGGCTGCGGATCGTATACTCGGTATTTCCTTCGCGGGCGATACCGGCAGGAAGATTTACGTTCTCCTGCACGATGCGCTTGCCGATGTCCGAAAGCGCCAGATGGTACGCGCGCAGCTTGTCCGGATCGACGTCGACGACGATGGCGCGCTGCTGACCGCCCGTGACGATGGCCGCCGCGACGCCATTCGCCGACTCGATCAGCGGACTGATCTCGTTGTCGAGGATCTGGCGGAGCTTGACGGGGTCATCGAGTCCGGACACGCCGAAGATCAGGATCGGCAGCGTCGACGGGTCATACTTATAGACGATCGGCGTCTGGAGCGTCGGGTCCGTCGGGAACGCCTGGCGCGCGCGCTCGACGAGCTGGAGCACGTCGACGGCGCCCTGGCCAATGTCGGTTCCCCAGTTAAACTGAACGCGGACCGTGGATACTCCCTCGAACGTCTGCGAGCTGACGTTGTTGATGTTCGGCGCGGAGGAGACGGCCTGCTCGACCGGCCGAGTGATCTGTGTTTCCATCTCCTCCGGCGCGACGTTCGGCCACTGAGTCACCACGGCGACGGTGGGGATGGAGACCTTCGGAAGAAGGTCAATCGGCAGCTTGGTGACACAGATCGCGCCGAGCAGCACCAGCGCGGCGATTCGCATCGTGACGGCTACGGGCTTGGAAACGGACCACTTGGCAATATTCATTGATTAGTTCCCGACGTGTCCCTAACTATCGGTCTATCGACCTATCGACCTGCCGATGCGCTCGTTGCTCCGCCCACCGTGGTGGGTCTGCCGGCCGATTCCGGCGCGGCGCCGCGACCTCGCGGCGCGCCGCGTGCGGCGAGCGTGATCGACTTGACCGGCGCGCCGTCCTTGATGTTGCCATTCACGAGCGTGACCACCATGTCGCCCGCATGTACGCCGCTGCGAATTTGGAAGCCGGCCGCGTCCTGCGCGCCTAGCTCGACCGGTACGCGGTGCGCGATATTCGCCTTGTCGACGAGGATCACAAAGGAGCCCGTCCGCCCGGTCTGAACGGCTTCGCGCGGGGCCACCAGCGCGCCCGCGATCCGGTCGGTGATGACGGCCACACGTGCGAACATTCCCGGCTTGATTGTGTTGTTCGGGTTGTTCAGCGTGACGCGCACCGGCATCTGCCGGCTCGTCGGGTCGGCCGCGGGCGTTATCTGTGTGATGTGGCTGTCGAACTTGCGGCCAGGAAAGGAATCGAACGTCACATCCGCCGGCTGTCCTGCCCGGAGGTGATTTGCGATGTCCTCCGGGATGCTCGTGTCGACGAATACGTCGCGCGTAAACTCGACGCCGATGACCGGCTGGGACGGGGAGACGATCGATCCAGGATCGACGAAGCGCGCATTGACGAATCCGGAAACGGGGGAGCGCAGGATCGTGTCGTCGAGCTGGGCCTCGACGTTCTTGAGCTGCGCCTGCGCCGCGGAGACGGACGCGCGCAAGGCGGCCAGGTTCGCCGCGTATGCCGGCGTCTGCGCGACGTTCGACCGGGCGTACTTCAGCGCGGACTTCGCCTGCGCCAGGCGGGCATCGGCGGCGGCGATGTCGGCCTTGCCTTTCTTGGCCACGATGTTCGCCTGCTCCTGGGCCGCGTTCTTTTGAGCCGCAGCCGAGCTGCGCGCCGCGTTGGCCGCATTTAGCGCACTCTGCGCCACCCCGACCGCCTCATTCTGCACCGAGACGGTGGTCTTGGCGTCGTCCACATCCTGTGCGGCGACGTAGCCCTGCTTGTAGAGATCGTACGTCCGGTTATAGCGAACCTGTGCGTTGGTCAGATTCGCCTGCGCGCTGCGGATATTGGCGTTTGCGCTCGTGATCGCAGCCTGCGCGGAATCGATCCGCCCCTGCGCGTCGGTGACGGCGGCGTTAGCCGCCGCAACCTGCGAGGCGTAGTTCTCGCGGGTCTGGTTGGCGTCTGCCTGCGCGCTCGCGACGGCGGCGACCTGGGTTTGGATCTGCGTGGCCACGTTCACATTCGTCGGATTCTGCGTGAACTGGGCCTGCGCGAGCCGCTGCTGCGCCTCCGCGACGGCCGCGCGCTGTTGATTGACCTGCGCCAGTATCTCCGAGGGGTCGATGCGCGCAATGACCTCGCCCTGCTGCACGCGCGCGCCCTCGCGCACCTGCAGGTAGTCGAGCCTGCCGGACACCTTCGGCGCGATCTTGACGTTAAACGGCGCGACGACGCTGCCGACGCCGGTGAATGTCTGGATAATGTCGCGCGCGACGATCGGCGCCACGGTCACCGGCAGGGCCGCCTTGGCCTGCGCGACGCGGCCCTGCGCGGCCATCTGCGCGTCCTTCGATTTCGACGCGAGCCTCCAGGCTACGAGCGATACGATTGCGCCGATGGAGATCAGCAGTACGATCCACCGTTTCATAATGGGAGCGTTTCCTTCGGTTGTTCCTTCGCTTGTGGAGCAGGGAGATTAATTCACAGGAGTGAAAAGTCGATATATATAAACCATTCGATCCGTTCTACGTGAAAAAGTTTCGCAAAGTTGCCGAAAAAATGGGCAGGCCCACATTGGACCTGCCCTTGCTGCGAATCGTGCCGGTACGGCTGCTACTTGGAGGCAATCGCCCCCGAGAACGATAAGCTCCGCACGAGCCCGTCCAGCAGCGGCCCGCGCTCCGCAAACTTGTCGGCATAGGTGCGGCCGCTTGCCACGTAGGCCTTGTTGCCGTGAATGTAGACGACGACGATCGACTCGGTTCGGGTGTTGGGGTGAGTCGAGTCGATGCCCTTGAAATGTGTTATCTGCGCCTGGTCCTGCTTTCGCGGCATATCGTACAGAGAGACGAACTCGACCTTGGTGTAGTGGGACGGTACGTCGCCGCGGACCTTTTCCATAACGGTCGCGACCGTCTCTCCCTCTTTGATCGGTACGACGGCCACCGCGACGCGCTCGACGCTGTCCTCCTCCTCTTGGAAGAAGTACACCTTGCTGCCCGGCTCCGGCGAGAAGCTGTCCGTCCGCCATCCCTTGATGAGGCGCACGTCGAATCCCTCCGGCCCGTGAAAGGAGGTGAGCTTGTCAACCGCGGCGACGGCCGTGTATTGTACATGCACCTGCGCCGGCTTCACCTCCGGCTTGGCCGGGTCGGGCGGCGGGTTGTACCATACGTCGAACGCATATCGCGTCGTCTTCTCCGGCCGGTCCGTGATTTGCGTCTTGCCGGTGACGACCGTACCCTTGCCGAACCGTCCACCGGACACGACCACCTTATTGCCAGTGAAGTACCAGCGGAGCGTGATGGGCTGGCCGGGCATCACGACGCCCGGCTCGACCGCGACCGCCTTCGGCTCCAGCTCCGCGCGAGCACATATTGCGGTCTGCAGCGCAAGAGCGCATAGACCGATTAGAATTCCAGGACGCATAGCGCAAAACCCCCTTAAAGCATATAGTTCAGCATAAGGTTCGTCCGCCATCGCGGGAAGATTTAACAGACGGATAAAATCCAGGATACCAGATATCCCGTGGTTTCCCCAATGGTCAGACAAGGAGCCGGCCTGTTAGTTTCATCGAGCGTCAGTGCTCGGTGCTTTCAGACCCATTTGCAGTATATTTGGCAATTGTCGCGCATTTCCGTACGGTAGCCGGGGAGGAATCGGGCGCGTATTGCGGGAACGGGACAGCGAGGTGGCTATCCGCAGTGGGCGATCGGCGGCGGCCATTCGGCGTCAGGATCGGCGCCTGGCGCGCCCAGGATCCGGTTGTTCGAGGGCGGCGGGAAGGGGCGGATGCCACAGGTTTCGCAGTTCGATTCATCGGGGCCGCGAGTGCCGGGCCAGATCGGCTCTGGGCCGCTGCGCGCCGTACGCGAGCAGCCGCCTCCGCGGAACCCCAACCGTCCGCCGCCGGCATGGGCGATTCTTACGAGCGCTATCGTCGTCGCGGCGCTGGTGGCCCTGGTCGCCGTCTGGATGCGCAGGGCGCCCTATCGCGCCTGGCAGCGATTTGCCGCGTCCATTGGCGGCGAGTTCCGCTCGATCGACGGCATGGCGCCTCACGCCGTGTCGGGCACGGTGCGGGACCGGCCGTTCCTGCTTGAAACTGGTACGAGCAGTGAGGATGACGCGCCCTACTACCATACGCGCGGGCGCGTGCCGCTTAAGAACACGGGCAGTTTCATCCTGGGATTGCGGCGTAAGAGCCTGCTCGAGTCCGCGCAGACGATGCGCGACACCGGCAAGTACGATCTCGACGATCCGGACTTCGAGCGCAAATTCTTCCTCTACTGCAACGATCCCGACAACCTTGCGGCCGTTCTAACTGCGGAAGCGCGCCGCTCCCTCAGCCAGTTCCACGACGTGGAGATCTACATCCGGATGGGCGAGATGGAGTGGCGCAGAGCGGGCGAAGTGCGGGACCTGTCCGCGATCCAGCGGCTGACGGACACGCTGCTCGACATGGCGACCGCGGTCGACGCGCTGCCCGCTCGCAGCCGGTCATTAACTCAGGTCCTGGCGGACGAGCGGCTGATCGAAAAGGGCATTTAGTCCTGCCGCGCCCGAATCGCCGACGCGCTGGCGGCGCGGCGCGATTGCCAGTCCGATTCGAGTTCGATTTACCGTGTGGAAGCGACTGATTTTTTGCTTGACACGCATTGCAAAGGGTGTTACACTGTCCTATCGGTTCTCCGTACGAGAAGTTGTGGGCGCCTGATCGAATTCTGCCGTCGAGCGAGGGCTAAGTCAGACTCCTCCGATCCGCACTGTTCCGGGTTTCCGTTTCCACCTTCGATGCCACGAGAATCGGGATCACGAGGCCCTTCGTCCTCGTTTGTCGTGTTCCGGCTCGAGCCCCGCATCGAGGTAAGGGCCTCTGACCCGTGCAGGAAAGGAGCCATCCGAAATGGCAAAGCGCATCTACGTTGGTGGGTTGCCCTACTCGGCGACCGAGTCGGACCTGGAAACCCTGTTCGCGCAGCAGGGCGCGGTTAACAACGTTACGATCATCACGGACCGGTATACGGGCCAGGCGAAGGGCTTCGGATTCGTCGAGATGGACGATGACGCCGAGGCGGAGAAGGCGATCAACGCCCTGAACGGCACCCAGATGGGCGGCCGAACGCTCACGGTCAACGAGGCCAAGCCTCGCGA
>DATGJU010000177.1:0-7431 GCA_035295045.1 Chthonomonadaceae bacterium | reverse complement strand
GTATGAGTCGGAGCAGAAGGCCGCCGCCGCCGACCAGGCGCGAAACTCCGAAGCTGAACAGCGCACCGGCCATCGCGATCAACGTCATCTGCAGCGCCATGGCCGCGGAGCCGCCCGCAAGGCTGTTCTGCAGGCCGGGGAAAGGCTCGGCGCGCGCCAGAAGGCAGCACAGAAGGTAGAACGCAAGCGTGCAGCCGAAGGGCGCCGCAAGATATCGGGCGCCGTCGAGAATCGAATTCCGGCACAGGATGGCGCGCTCGCCCCGGATGAAGGGCGCGTGCTGCCACTGTCCGAGCGCCGCGCCCCGGCCCATCGCCCAGAGGCCGGCGACGAAAATGAGCAGGAACAGAAAGCCTGGCAGTCCCTGCGGCGTTCCGGCGGTCCGTGGCGCCAGCCATGCGAGCGCGCCCTGCGCAACGAGCGGCTTCCACAGATACCCCGTCACGACCAGTGCCAGAGCCCCGCGATACCAGGCCTCCAGGCGGCGGCGCGAAAGGTACGTTGCCTGCAGCGGCAAATCTCGATAGGCGCCCACGCTGAGCAGCTCGCTGGCGCGAACAAGTCGAAGGTACCTTTCGACGAGGAACAGGACGAGCACAAACGGCAGCGGAATGAGCGGCGTCCCGAACCAGTCCAGCGGCGATACGAGCAGCCGCGCGATAAGGAGCGGCCAGGAGACCACGATGGGCTCGATCAGCGCGACGACAGAGGTCGGCAGGTACTGCTGGAGCCACTCGAGTCCGTTCGATAGCCCACCCGTGCTGACTGTTATGATCCAGATCAGCGCGACGGGTATGAGCGCCAGGCGAAGAGCCAGCGCTCCGGAAATCGACATGCTCCGCGCGGCCGCGGCATCCCGGCCGACGGCGGTCTGCCGTGCGCCGGCGCCGGTCTGCTTGGGCGCCGTGAGGATCGCCACGTTCTCACTCAGCGCCGGCCGGTTCCAGAAAGGGACCGAGAGCGCGGCCAAGGCGAACACGACGTAGAGCATGACGAGATCGAGCCAGCTTGGCCCGTCGATTGCAACGCAGAAAACGTAGACCGGAAGCAGTGCAACCGCCAGGCGCATAGCGACCATCCAGGGATAGACCATCGACTGGACCAGCACCTGGAAGGGAGAGGCGGGCAGCATCAGCAGGCTGGACAGGGTGTTCTGGTTCGATTCGTCCGTGAATTGGCGGATGGTGTGGCGCTGCGCGGCGCCGATGATGAACCAGATGTGGACGCCGGCGATGAGGAAGAAAAGGATGGTCCCGATGTCGCCGGACCCGTGCGACACGCCGAACATGGGCGGCAGCATAGTGGCCGCTGTCTGGACCGACCAGAGCGTTCCTGCCGCCCATGGCGCGACAACGAGAAGCACGCCGCACATCCAGCAGAACGATACGAACGGCTGGCGACGTTTGATGTCGCGGCGCGTGTCCCGCACTACAAACGGATTGTCGGTCCAGGTGAGCGGGTCTGTCAGCGTCGCGCCGTGGTCGGGAGATAGCAGCAGGCCCATGTGGCAACAAGACTCCCATGCTGGGCACTTAGGTGGCGCGGCTTCGGCGTCGGTGTTCGGTGTTTGGTGTTGGGCGGTTGGTCATGAACACTCAATACCTGAACACCGAACACCCGAACACCGAACACCGAACACCTGAACACCGAACACCGAACGCCAAACACCTGAATGCCTACTTGGCCGCCGCGCCGGCCTGCTTGCGCAGAGTCTGGAGGGTCTGTTCGACCCCCTTCATATCGGCCGCGTACCCGCCCAGATCGCCGGTCTTCAGTTTGCGCTGCGCGGCATCGTACTGGTCGCTGAGGCGCAGGACGGAGGCCCGGATTTGCGGCGAGACGGCGTCGCCGCCGCCTGGTATGGGCGCGACCGGCGTTCCCGATCGCGGCGGCGGGACTGCTGGGGCGCCGCCCGTTGGGAACAGGTCGGCCAGCGCCGCCGGCAGCGTGTCCTCCATCGCGACGCTCTCGCCGAATGCGACGACGACCTTCTGCAGCTTGGGCAGGCTGGTGGCGCCGCTGGTCGATTCGACATAGAGCGGCGCGATGTAGAGCAGCGAGTTTTCGACTGGGATCACCAGCAGGTTGCCGAACGTCGCGGTCGATCCGCCGAGCCGCAGCGGGGTCAGGCGCGCCGAGATACTCGGGTCGTTGTTGACGAAGGCGATCACCTGCGAGGGACCGTTCACCGATACCTGCTGCGGAAACCTGTAGAGGACTAGCTCGCCGTAGTGCGCCGCGTCGCAGCGTGCGCACATCCATCCGAGGATGTTCTGCGCCTCGCGCTTCGCGGGCGCGAGCGGGCTCATCAGGAGGAACTCTTCGGAGTTGTTCTTGGTTTTGGAGACATCCGGGAGCCGCATGATCACATAGTAGGGCTCCATGTCGCGCGCGCCGCCGCTTTGCGCCGCGCCGGGATCGGCGTTCGGCTCGGTCGGGATAGCCCAGGAGTCCTCGCGAAAATAGAATATGCGCGGGTCGTCGACATGGTAGGCCGCATAGACCGTGCGCTGCAGCCGGAACAGGTCCTCCGGATAGCGGATGTGGTCGCGGAGGCCGGAGGGCATGCGGTCCAGCGGCTGCAGCAGGCCGGGAAAGATGCGGCCATAAGTGCGCGCGATCGGGTCGCCGGGATCGGAGACATACAGCCGGACCGAGCCGTCGTAGGCGTCCACCGTCGCCTTGATGCTGTTGCGGACGTAGTTCGGCGCGATGTACGTTTGGCTGCTGACGTCCATTCTCTGTGGCGTCGCGTATGGAAGCTGGTCCGAAAGCGTGTAGCAGTCGACGATCCAGATCAGCCGGCCCGTATCGGGATCGACAACGAGGTAAGGATCGCCATCCTGCTGCACGAATGGCGCGATCGTCTGAATTCGGTCGCGGATATCGCGGCGGTAGAGCAGGCGCGCGGCGCTCCCGAAGCTGCGCGTCAGCAGGAGATTCGGGTCTCCCAACGTGATACTGAAGGCCCAGCGCGCGAGCGCCGATGCGCCGATCGGGATACCGCCGCGGCCGCTATAGCGCACGGTATGGTCCTGCGCGTCCGCGGCGCCGCTGCCGGTGGACGGGTAGTCGAACTCCGTCTGCTCGGTGTCGGCGAAGACGTAGCCGTGCTCGATCTGCCCGTAGTAGATGCGCGGCTCGGTTACGCGGATGCCCGGGGCCGAAGGGGACGTGCGCACGGGAATGCCGGAAAGGAAGTAGTCCGGCAGGCCCTGGATCGTCTTATTGACCGGGCTCATCACCACGCCGTAGCCGTGCGTATAGGTGAGCCGCTGGTTCTGCCAGCTCTGCGCGAACTCCGGCAGGCCGCTGGTGTCCATTTCTCGCGCGCCGAGCATGACCTGGCGCAGCTTGCCGCCGACGCGGTAGCGATCGACGTCGATGTTGTTCGTCCGCTGGCCATTGACGCCGACGCGCTCGAACTTGTAGTAGTTCTTGACCGTCTCGAGCTGCGAGTAGACCTTTGACAGGTAAGGATGGTCCCAGAGCCTAACGTTCTCGATCGTATCGCGGTTCCGCGCAATGCCCGCGGCGTCCAAACTCTGGTCGGCAGGAAAGTCGTCGACGCGCTGGACCGACTGAAGATTGAATCCGCGCCGCGTAAACTCGATGTTGCGCCGGATGTACTCCCGCTCCATGGAGAACTCGTTCGGCTCGACGGACGCCTTCTGTACCACGCCAGGAAGCACGTAGCCGAGCAGCAGAACGGCCGCGAGCCAGGCGCCGCCGGCGATCAGCGGCCACCGGTATCCGGCGCCGCGCCAGATGGGCACGAAGCAGGCGACCGCCGTGACGATCAGCAGGATCGTCTGGATATGGACGGCAAGCAGCCGATAGTGCGTATCCGCGAAGCCCGCGCCGACGAACTTGCCGTTGTCGGATGTGAGCAGGTCGTAGCCGCCGAGGTGCGTGCCGAACGCCTGCGTCAGGGCGATCAGGGCTGCGAGAACGAGAAGCTGCGCTCGCACCGCGGGCGGCGCCTGGCTGAGGCCCCCGAGCGACTCCACGGCGCGGCTCGCGAAGTGGTAGACGCCGGCGGCGATCAGCGAAAGCACCAGCGTGCCCATGGCGAAGGCCCACAACGCGTGGAGGAATGGAAGCTGGAAGACGTAGAACGCAACGTCGATGCCGAAGACGGGATCGCGCACGCCGAACGAGCTTGGATGGGTGAACTCCAGCCAGGAGGACCAGCTCTCGGAGGCGAGCCTGCCGGCCCAGAGGCTCAAGAACGCCGCAGCCACGAAGAGGATGACGCCGATCCAGCGCTGAATTGCGCGTGCGGCCTGCACGCCGATCCTGCCGGCCATCATCCGCTGGACCGCGTCCGGCGTGACACCGGCGGCGATCCGCAGGCTGCCATAGAAGGCGACGAAGAATACGAGCGCGGCGGCGACGTAGAGACCGGATTTCGCGGCGACGATGGTGGCAAATACGGAGGTGTAGCCTACCTCGTGGAACCACAGCCAGTCGCAGTAGAGCGGCGCGCCGTCGTGACACACGAGGAATATGAGAAAAATCAATGCGGCCGCTAAGATGAGCCGCCAGGGCCGCATCGGCGCGACCGGCTCGCCATCCGGCCCGACTACGATCGGTCTGCTGCTGCCCTTCGCCATGTGTGTCCGCCTGCTTCCCGCCACCCGCGCCGTGGCGCGGCGTCCGTACGGGAAGCGTTCGCGCATGCCGTCGCGGCGCGGCAATGGGCGCCGCCGGCCGCGGTCAGTATAGCATAGGCCTTACGGAGCGTCAAATCGGACGGTTTCGTTCCGTGGTAAAATAGCTGTAACCGCAATTGGCCGCAAGACCGTCTTACACTGGGCGCATCCGCGCCGCTCGGTTCGTCGGGCCAGTCCGAGGGAGGCGACCGATCGACACGTATTTCAGGAAACAAGCTCCGGAGGAGGCTCCGATATGAATAGGCTGGGAGGCGCATGGGGGCACGGCATCGTGTGCGCGGCTTTCGCCATGCTGACCGGATTAGCCGTCGCGTGCGGCGGGCCGGCCCACGCGCAGGAGAAACCTGCGCCGAAGCCGGACGCTGCGGCGGCAATCGTGCTAGATCTGGACGACATCGAGAAGCTGCGCTCGCTCGGGCCGCTGAAGCTCGACGCCGACCAGATGGACAAGCTTATCGCGGCGATTACGGCGCTTCAGGCGGACTACGACAAGAAGGTGACCGCGCTTGGCGCCAGCATTTTCGGTCCGACGGCCCCAGAAGTGCATGACGTGAAGAAGGCGGCGCTAGGCGGATCGGCGATACCCAAGACGTTCGACGATAAGATGCGCAAGCTTCAGGACGACTTCTTCAAGCAGCGCGACGACCTGAACACCGCAAACATCAAGGCGGTCGCCGCCGCATGCAAGGCGATTCTCACCGATAAGCAGGTCGCGATCGCGACAAAGCTGGAGCGAGACCAGTGGAACAAGGACCATCCGGACGGCAAGGGCGCCACCGATCCGCAGCTCTACAACCTCTATTGCGTCGACATGTTTATCGCCAGCCCGAGGGCCGTCCCGCTCCTGAAGGAGATGCGCGCGGCGGCGAAGTAGGCGCGCGCCGCGCGAGTGCTGCTATTCGGCCTGGATAAGGGTGTCCAGGCGGCTGGTAATGTCCTTCGGCGGGCGCGCGCCGATAAGCTGGTCCACCAGCTTTCCGCCTTTGAAGAACATCAGCGTCGGGATCGATTCGACGCGATACTTTTCCGCCAGCCCTCGCTCCTCGTCGATGTCGACCTTTCGGATCTTGATCTTATCGCCGTAATCCGTCGCGATCTTGTCGAGATGCGGGGCGATCATCTTGCAGGGGCCGCACCACTCCGCCCAGAAGTCCACGAGCACCGGGACGTCGGACTTCAAAACTTCCTGATCGAAGGTGGCAGTTGTCACTGCCGCTGCCATGCTCATTGTTATCTCCCCTGGTTTTCTGTCGCGCAACGGCTGCACGAGGGCGCCTTCGGCGCCGGATCGCCCTCCTTCACAGCGCGGATTTGCGACTCGTTCGCCGCGCAGCCGCCCATGCCGCCCTCGCCCCCATTCCGGGGGCTTCGAGCAGGCGTGGCGCATACGAACAATTCTCGCGAATTCAGCTCGTTGTTCGTACGCGTCGCGCCGAAGGTAAGTTCCGGCCCGGCAGACATGTCCGTGCGGCCGGGAACCGTTCATACCGGCATAATACCTCACGAGCCGGCAACCGTGTGCCGCGCAAAAGGAAGGCGGTCGGGCAACATCGAACAGAGGCGACTATGAGTGACGGCCACGCGCAAGGAGGGACATCCATGACCGAATCGGTGCTTACAGCCGCGAAGCCGATGTGCTTCGTCGCCACGACCTTACCGGAAGAGGCTCGGCGTTTCTATGCGGAGACCCTCGGCCTGACGTTCGTCGCGGACGATCCGTACGGCATTGTATTCACGGTGGGCGACGGCGTGATGCTGCGCGTGCAGAAGGTGCAGGCGCTATCGCCACAGCAGTTCACGGTTGCGGGCTGGCATGTAGAGGATATCGAGGCCGCGGTGACGGAGCTCTCGGCGCGCGGCGTCGCTTTCCTGAGCTTCGGCTTCCCCGGCCAGGACGCGCGCGGCATCTGTACGTTCGAGGAGGGCGCGAAGGTCGCCTGGTTCAAGGACCCGGACGGGAACACGCTGAGCCTCGCGCAGCTTAATCGCTAGAATTCATCGCGTCGCTACCTCGAACTCGGCGATCTGGCCGCGAATGACGTCCAGGCTGGCGCGCCAGAAGTCCGGGGTCGTGATGTCGGCGCCAAACCGGGCGCAGAGCGCGACGGCGTCGGCCATGCCGGTCGAGGAGAGCAGGTCATCGTAGCGGCGCTTGAACGCCTCCGGCTCGCGGCGGTACTGCACGTAGAGGCCGAGGCCGAACAGCAGGCCGAAGGTGTAGGGATAGTTGTAGAACGTGGGGCCGTAATAGTGGCCTTTGACGGCCCACATGTACTCGTGCAGCGGTTCCAGGTCCGCGCCGTAGGTCTGGCGCTGCGCGTCGGTCATCAGCGCGTTCAGCTCCGGCACGGTCAGGTCCCGCTCAGCGCGCTTGGCGAAGACGGCCTGTTCCAGCAGGAAGCGCGAGTGGATGTCCACGACGACGGCGAGGTTGCGCTCCAGCACCGTGTCGAGCAGCGCGATCCGCTTCTCCGGGCCCTCCTGCGCTATCGCCGCCTCGAACGCCAGTGTTTCGCAGAAGATGCTCGCAGTCTCCGCCAGGGTGCTGGGAGTGCCGCGCTGCAGCACGGTCCGGTCCTTCATGTTCAGGTTGTGGTAGGCGTGGCCCAGCTCGTGCGCAAGCGTGCTGACGCTGTTGAACGAGCCGTCGAAGTTCATAAAGATGCGCGAGACGCCCGGCCTCAGGCCCGTGCAGTAGGCGCCGCCCTGCTTGCCGACGCGCGGCCCCGCATCCGTCCAGTGCTCTCGAAAGGTC
>DATGJU010000176.1:0-6468 GCA_035295045.1 Chthonomonadaceae bacterium | reverse complement strand
GCAGAGCCAGCGCACGGCCCAGTATCTGGAGGGTGAGCTGCGGGCGCGCCTGAATGCAAGGGTTGCCCGAATCGATTCACACGTCGAGACGTCGCGCGCCGCGATCCTGCACGGGTTCAGCCCGAGCTACAACGCGCGGCCGGACGGAGGGGCGACGCCCAAGCCGATAGACTTGCTCGTTTGCACCGACGTGCTGAGTGAGGGCGTGAACCTGCAGGAGGCGGACGTCGTGCTGTCCTACGACGTCCACTGGAACCCGGTCCGGCTCATCCAGCGCATTGGCCGCGTGGATCGGCGGCTGAGGCCGGAGCTGCCGGAATCGCGGACCAAGTCGTTCGAGATCATCAATATTCTGCCGCCGGACGAGATAGACAAGATCATCAACCTGGTCGGGACGATCGAGAACCGGACGCTGCGCATCAGCAACGCCCTCGGACTCGACATGTCGTTCTTTAAGGAGGACGACCCGGCCGGGAACCTGAAGGAGTTCAACGCCACGGTCGAGGGCAGCACGACGCGGGCAGACGAGGCGCGGAACTCCTACGCCCGGCTGGGGGTCGAGCCGCCGGACGCGAAGACGCGCGACATCCTCGCGCAGCTTCCGCCGGGCGCTTTCGGCGTCTGGTGCAACGCGCCGCTCAACGGCCTGTTCGCCCTCTTTCAGATGGCGCCGAAGCCGGAGGCGACGGCGGCTGATAAAAGCCGCTTCGCGGCGGTGATCGGACGCCCGGTGCTGATTCTCGATCGCGGCGACGGCACGCCGGCAGTCCACGATGCCGGCGAAATCCTCGTCACGCTCGGTCAGACAGTTCCGGGCGCGAAGTCCGGCGATCCTTCCGACGAGGCGGCGCTGGCCAAGCGGCTGAAGGCGCTGAAGGATCGCGTCCGCCAGAGCTTTGCAGAGATCAACCTTCCTGGCTCCATCGTTCCGCAGCTCGTCTGCTGGATGGAGTTGAGGACCGTCTGAACTCGGATTTAGCGGATTATGGGATGCTTCGGATTGCTTGTCGCCGGCCGTGGGATAACTGTCCGGCGCACACTGGCTCCGAGGAACAAATGCCGCGCAGCGTCCTATAATCCGAATAATTCGATCGATCCGCTTGATCCGAGTTCAGACAACAGAGGACGACCATGGCCATCTCAGAATCTGCCCTTCGCGCCGTGCGCGACCGTGGCAGCCTGTTCGCCTTTCTAAAGCAGGAGCTGCGCTGGCCCGTCGACGATGAGGACCCGGAACCGCTTACCTATCCCGGTCCCAGGCTCAAGCCCGACCTGGCAGGGTCTGTCACGGTAAGCCAGATCGTGCCGTTCGGCACGGGCGACCGGTACGCGATCATGCTCGCGGAGTTCTCCGACGGGTTCCGGCGCGGCGCCCTGCGCGAGATACTGCGCAGCATTCGGGCAGAGATTCGCAAGGAGGCGAAGTACGGGGGACGGGGACTGGAGGAGCTCCTCTTTCTTTGCGCGACCGACGGTTACGAGGGCGTGCGGTTCGTGCGGTTCGAAGAGCGCGAGGGCCGCGCGCCGAAGCTCAGCGCCTTCGGCTGGACACGAGGCGAGACGGACGGCGCCCGCACACTTCGCGACCTGAACCTGCCCGCTCTGGAGATGCCGCCCCGAAATCTTCTGGGCGAGTTCGATTGGACGCGGGCTCGGTGGGAGGAGGCCTGGAGCGTCGAGAAGGTCACGAAGAGCTTCTTCGGCGAGTATCGGGATATCTTCAACGCGCTTCTGCCTCAGGTGCAGGGCGTTAGAGGCAGCCCAAGGCTCGTGACGCAGCGGCTCTGCAACCGGCTGATGTTCATCCAGTTCCTCGCAAAGAAGGGCTGGCTCAACCACGATCGCAGCTATCTTGGCACGCTCTACGAGATCGCGCGCGAGCATGCCGCGAGGCCGGGCGCGCGGGCCGCCGGACGGTCCAACTTCTATTCCGAATTCCTGCACCCGCTCTTCTTCACGGCCCTCAACACGCCGACGGCGGAGCGGCCCGACGACGCGACCTGGTCCGCTCTCTCCGAGCGGCTGGGCGACGTGCCGTTCCTGAACGGCGGCCTCTTCTCCGAGCAGGATGGCGACGACCGCGAGGGCGCGCTCACCATCGCCAACGACGCCTTCGCGCCGCTGCTCGACCTGTTCGACCGCTTCAACTTCACGCTTACCGAGTCCACGCCGGACGACGTCGAGGTCGCGGTCGATCCCGAAATGCTCGGCAAGGTGTTCGAGGAGCTGGTGACCGCGGACGAGCGGCACGGCACGGGCTCTTACTATACGCCGCGAGCCATCGTCTCGTTCATGTGCCGCGAGGCGCTGAAGGGCTATCTGGCGCGCGACGAGTCGGCGGAAGCGGCGGCCCGGTTCGTGGACCGCGGCGAGCCGGACGACCTGCGCGACCCGGAGGCGGTGCTTTCGGCGCTCAAGCGGATCGCGGTGTGCGATCCGGCGTGCGGCTCCGGCGCCTACCTGCTCGGCATGATGCAGGAGCTGCTGCGGCTCCGCGAGGCGCTGTTTGCCGCGAAGGTCCGCGATTTCCGGCGCATCTACGAGCGCAAGCTGGAGATCATCCAGCGCAATCTATACGGGGTCGACAAGGAGCCGTTCGCGGTCAATATCGCCATGCTGCGGCTCTGGCTGTCGCTGGTGGTGGACGACGAGCGCAACCCGCTGGACGACCCGACCGTGGACGTGAGCCTTCCGAATCTCCGCTTCAAAATCCAGGAGGGGGACGCGCTCACCGCGCCGATCCCCGATCTGGCGCTCTTCGGCGACGAGTACATCCGGGATGCGGCCCGGCTTCGCGCTCTGCACGACGAGTATTTCGAGCCGCCGCACCCCGGCCGCCCGAAGCGCGCGAAGGAGGCGATCGAGGGCGACATCGACGCGCAGCAGCAGAAGATCGCGGGACTGCTCGGAAGTCAGGCGGCGCCGGGAGCGGTGGACTGGTGCGTCCGCTTTGCGGAGGTCTTTGCGCCAATCGAGGCGACCACCAGCCTCGGCGGCGCCCTCAACCTCGGCACGGAGCTGGCCGAGCCGGCGCAGCCCGGCGGCTTCGACGTGGTGCTTGCTAATCCGCCATACGTGCGGCAGGAGCTGATCACCGAGCAGAAGCCCGCTCTGAAAGCCGCGCATCCGGCCGTTTACACGGGCACGGCCGATCTCTATGTCTATTTCTACTCCCGCGCGCTGGAGCTCCTCCGGCCAGGCGGGATGCTCTCCTTCATCTCGTCCAACAAATGGTTTCGCGCCGGCTATGGCGCGAAGCTGCGCGCCCACATCGCCGGCAGCGCGGCAGTGAGGAGCATCACGGACTTTGGCGACCTGCCGGTGTTCCAGGCCGCGATCGCCTACCCTATGGTGTTCGTGGCGCAAAGGGCCGCGCCGACGATGCCGGCCGCCTATACTAAGGTCAGGTCTCTCGCCGCCCCTTATCCTGACGTGCTTGCGCTTGTCGAGCGGGACGGCATCGCACTTCCGGCCAGCGCGATCCAGGGCGGAAGTTGGACGCTAACGAATAGTGCCTCGGCTGATCGGTTGCTCAAGATGGAGTCGGCTGGCACCCGGCTTGGCGAGTACGTGAATGGCCAGATTTATCGGGGCGTCCTGACGGGCTTCAACGAGGCATTTGTGATCAGCGGCGCCAAGCGGGCCGAACTCATCGATCAGGACCCGAATAGTGCTGAGATCATCAAACCGCTGGCGACGGGGAAGGACGTACGCCGGTGGTGCGTCGACTTAAAAGATAAGTGGCTGATCGTTACGAGGATCGGCGTCCAAATGTCGCGCTACCCGGCCGTCTTTGCTCATCTCGATCGGTGGCGGCCGCAGCTCGAGGCGCGCCGGGACAAGGGCGAGCACTGGTGGGAGTTGCGCGCGTGCGCGTATTACGATGTCTTTGACCAGCCAAAAATCATGTACCCGGAGGTCTCTCTGGAGCCCCGATTTGCGCTCGACCTCGACTCAGTCTATCCGTTGAAAACCTGCTTTTCGATCCGGGGCAGCGACCGATTCCTGGTGGGAGTAGTGAATTCCGCATCGTTCTCCGAATACCAGCGAGAGCGCCAGAACACGGTAAGAGGGGGGTATTTGATGAATAGCACGATCTACATCGAAGCAACGCCCGTACCCAGCGCCGCGCAGGCGGACCGCTTAGCGGTCGCCGCGCTGGTGCAGAAATGCCTGGACGCGAAGGGTGTAGGCTGCGAGGCGTGGGAGGGAGAGATCGACGCTCGGGTCGCGGCGCTGTACGGGCTGTGATTGTCTGAACTCGGATTTAGCTGATTTTGGGATTACTCGGATGTTGGTGTGCCGGCGAGTTTCATTGTCGGCAGGCGGCAGGTCGCGGCGGTACTTCCGGCTGTGCGGCGCCGTTGCTCGCTAGCGAGGCGTGTCGCCGGGCAATCCGAGGCATCCGATCAATCAGCTACATCCGAGTTCAGACAGTGCGCCGACTTTCGGATTGCTCGGATGTTAGGGCGGCGGCCGGTCTATTTGTCGAGAGCCTGTGCCCCGCGGCGGACCGCCCGGCCGTGCGGCGTCTCGGCTCGCTCGCGAATCGTGGCGGCAGGCATCCGAGCAATCAATTCAATCCGCTAAATCCGAGTTCAGAAAGCGAACGGCGCGCATCCACCCGGCAGGAACGCCGTAACCCGGTGGCGAACCAATCCGAGCAATCCTACAATCTGCTAAATCCGATTTCAGACCATGCCCCTCGAAGCCCACCCACACCAGGACCTTACTTACAGGATCATCGGCGCGGCCATGGAGGTCCACAAGACTCTCGGATGCGGGTTTCAGGAGGCGGTCTACCAGCGCGCCCTCGCGCTGGAGATGACCATGCGCCGGCTGGAATATAGCCGCGAACACGACATGCCCATCTACTACAAGGGCGCGGAGGTGGGCAAGCGACGCGTGGACTTCCTGGTCGAAGACGTGGTCGTCGTCGAGATCAAGGCCCTGACGGACCTGGAAAGCGTCCACATCGCGCAGGCGGTGAACTATCTCGAAGCCTTCGGACTGCCCGTCGGCCTGCTGTTGAACTTCGGGGCGCCGAGCCTCCAGCACCGCCGGGTGCTGCACCCGCGCGATTGGCCGAACCGCGCCGCGCCTTTGCCGGCCGAAGGGATTGTCTGAACTCGGATTTAGCGGATTCTGGAATTACTCGGATGTTAGAACGACGGTTCGCGCCAACGCAGGCAACCATCGCCCGTCGCAGGCCTTCCGCCTGCGCGGCGCCATCGCCCAATGCGACAGCGTGCGACGGCGCAATCCGGGCCATTCGATCGATCCGCTAAATCCGAGATCAGCCAGCGCGCTGCCCCGCGAGCGGCCATCCGCCTGCCTGTCGGTGCGGGCGCGCACGCGCGTGCGCCATGGCGGCTTCGTTTTCCACCGCGCGTGGCCTCGCGTCCACCGGTCGGCGCCCGCAGGGCGCGGCGCCGCAGGCGCTATAGCGAAGGGCTTGCCCGTCGCGCGCGGCTGCGGCCTCGCCCGGGTTATTTGCGCGCCCGAACGCCCAAATAACCCCTCATAGTCTCAAAAAAATAAATAACCCACCCCGCCTAAATCGCCTTGATCTTGTTCACCTCGTTCTGAATCTTCACGAGGTTGGCGTAGACGCCGTCGAGCTCCATCAGCTCGTCGTGGGTGCCGCACTCGGCCATCTTGCCGTCCTTCATCACCACGAGGCGGCTGGCGTTGCGGAGAGTGCTGAGGCGGTGCGCGATCGCGAAGGTCGTCCGGTTCTGGATCAGCCGCGCGATCGCCTCCTGGATCTGCTTCTCGGTCTCGGTATCGACGCTGGCCGTCGCCTCGTCGAGGATCAGGATCTTCGGGTCGTGCAGGATGGCGCGGGCGATGGAGATCCGCTGCCGCTCGCCGCCCGAGAGGCGCTGGCCGCGCTCCCCGACCTGCGTGTCGTAACCGTCGGCGAACTTCAGGATGAAGTTGTGGCAGTTCGCCGCCTTGGCCGCCCGCATGATCTCGTCGATGCCGGCCTCCGGCTTCGCGTAGGCGATATTGTCGCGGATCGTGCCCGGGAAGAGGAACGGCTCCTGCAGCACGATGCCGAACTGGCCGCGGAAATCGCTCTGCTTGATTTTGCGGATATCGACGCCGTCGATCCGAATCTCGCCCTCGGTGACGTCGTAGAACCGCGACAGCAGGTTGATGATCGTCGATTTGCCGGCGCCGCTATGGCCGACCAGGCCGATCATCTCTCCCGGTTCCACCTTCAGCGAGAAGCTCTCCAGCACGCGCTTCGCGTTGTCGTAGGTGAACGAGACGTCCTCGAACTCGACCTCGCCGCGCATGTCCGGCATCGGCGCCGCGCTCTTCGCCTCCTGGATGTCCGGCTCGGTGTCGAGGATCTCGAAGACGCGCTCGGCGGCCGTCAGCGATCGCGTGGTCCAGTCCATGACGCGGCTGAAGTTCTGGAACGGCAGGTAGAACTGCATGAGGTAGCCGGAGAACATC
>DATGJU010000175.1:0-3497 GCA_035295045.1 Chthonomonadaceae bacterium | reverse complement strand
TGAGCCGGACGCGCGGCGGCTCGTGGTACGCCTGCCAGGGGTGAAGCAGCGGATCGACGATCTTCTCATAGTCCCGCCCCTCCTGGTAGACGACGCCGTTCTCGCCCCGCACCGTCACCGGGCAGCCCGGCCGGCGCAGCGCGTTCACCAGGCCGATCTCCTCGATCTGGAAATCGTCCCACCACATCTTGCCGTCGCGGCCGTTCCAGGTGCCCAGGTACAGGTTCGCGTCCGAATAATCGAGGCTGTTGAACGCCAGGTCATAGTGCGTCCAGCCCTGCGTCGGATTAACGTGGAACGTCTGGAAGCTGACCTGCCGCCCGGCGTCCGGCGACAGGATCTTTACCTCCGCGTCGGCCGGCGCCAGGTTCTCCGTCTTCAGCCAGAACGAGATCCGGTACTCGCGGTGCGGCGTCAGCCGGATGCGCTGGTGGATTCGGCAGTGGCGCGCCTCGTTCTTGTGGATGTCCTGCATCCGCAGCGACATCTTGCCGCCGTGCGTCACCTCGCGGTCCGCGAACGTGGTCACGCCCTCGTCGTCCTGGAAGTTCCAGCCCGTGAAATGGTTGCCGTTCGCCGCCTCGAAGTCTGCGTTCTTGACCGCCACCGCCGACAGCTCGTGGACCAGCAGCCCGCCCTTCGCGACGAACGGCGTATCCTTCGAAAGCACGCCTTCCATGTAGTTCTTGTCGCGGGATCCGCCCATCACGATCGCCACCAGGTCCAGCCCGTTCCGCTTCGCCGCTTCGCGCAGCTCCGCCGCCTTCGCCGCCGGCACGTTGTACGAGAAGACAACGCCGTTGTAGCCGTCGGCCCGCGCCCGCGGGAACCGCGCGATCATCCGGTCCACCTCTTTCGGATCGGCCATGTCCCGCCAGACGAAGAGCCAGCGCTTCTTCATGCGAGCCGCGTCCGGCTCCGCTCGCCCGCCGCTCGAATGGCCCGGCGCCGGCGCCAGGAGGCAGACGGCCAGCAGCAGCGGAAACAGCAGTGGTCTCATTGAGCTCGGTCGGATCATCGTTCGTATATCTCCTCAATCCCCGGCCCCGCAGCGGACGGTTCAGACTATAGCCGCCCGGCCCGGGCCGATCTGGCCGGCCGCGAGCATCGCGAGCAGCGCGGAATCCTCCTGCTGGAGCGGCAGGTCCACGCGGCCGCGCCGCCGGCTCGACTCCCAGGTCGCAAAGATCACTTCGGTAGTGCGCAGGGCGTTGTCCACCGTGAGCAGCGGCTTATGGTTCGGCTGGTCCAGCGCGAGGATCAGGTCGGCCGCCGCGCGGGGTATCGCCTCGCCGCCGTGGATGCTCTCCGCGGTGGGAACGATCCGCCAGTCCGCGTCGCCCGGTCCGCGCAGGCGTATCTTGCTGTCCCAGCCGATCTCGATCGCGCCCTCCGAGCCGTAGAGCCGGATCGCCTGACCGGTATTCGCTTCGAAGCCGGTCGTAACCGTGGCGCGGACGCCGTTCGCGAACTTGATATGCGAGAGTCCCTGCTCCTCGGCGAAGGCGCCGAATATCCTCTTCTCGTTCCTGCTGTCGATCTGGCCGAGGACCCATTCCGCCGGCGTTTCCCCGTTGAAAAAGAAAAGCATGTCGATCCAGTGCGTACCCCAGTCGCACAGGTCGCTGCAGTTCGCCTCCATCCGCTGCAGCTCGCCGATCGCCCCGTCGACGAGCAGTTTCCGCGTCGCCTGGAACGGTTCCAGGAATCGGCGCTGGTGATCGAACGTGAGGATGGTCCCGCTAGCGGAAGCGGCCGCCTTCATACGCTTCGCGTCGCCCCAGGTCGTCGCCATCGGCTTCTCGCAGTGAACGGCGCGGACGCCGGCCTCGCAGAGCGCAACGGTGATCTCGGCGTGCAGGTGCGGCCAGGTGCAGACGCTGGCGATGTCCGGCGTCTCGGCGGCGAGCATCGCGTGCACGCCCGAATAGACGGTCGCGTTCGGCTGCTCGTGCTTCTCCAGGAAATGACGGGCGTTGTCCGCGTTCGGCTCGGCGATGGCGATCAGCTCGGTCCGGCCCGTGCCCTGGAAGGCCCGGATGTGCGGGTGTGCCATGCCGAAGCCGGTTGCGCCCTCCGTTCCATGCTCGCGGCCCGTGCCGACTATGGCGTAGCGGTAGCGTGTGTTATTCATCGTTTCCTTTCTCGCGTGAGAATCTGGAGCGGGGTGGAGAGCACGTACGGCTCATGCGGACCCGGCACCCGGCAATCCGCCATCGCGGCCGTCCAGCCCTCGGCAGGCATCGGAACGGAGCCGTCGAATGTCTCGCCGCCGGCGGGCTGGAGCGGGACGCTCGTCCACGCCGCAGCGCGAAAGTCCTGCGTCGGCGAAGTGGCGATCCAGACTCGCGCCTCCTCTGCATCGGAGACAGTGAGCGAAACCAGGAGACGCCCGTCACACGGTTCGTATTGCGAGGCGACCTCCGAGAGCGACGTGCCGGCGACCACCGCCTCGACGAACGCCCGGTGCGTCGGCGCGACGCCGGACCGGTCCGAGATCGCGTGCGGCTGGTTGGGCGCATACACGAGGTGCTTGTCGCCGGCGAGATCGTCCCAATACAGGTTGAGCGCGTCGGTGGCCCAGTACCGGTCGTTCAGACTGTTGATCAGCAGCTTGGGGAGCGTGAGCTGCTCCCGGTAGGTGTAGGGATCGATCGCCATCGCAAGCGCGCCGCCTGCCGGCGTCCGCATCTTGTCCTGGAGGCGCTGCTCCGTGTAGTCCTCGATCATCTCGCTGTAGGCGTGCCACATCTTGACCTGGTGCGGCATCTGTGCGAACAGGTTCAGGTTATCGTAGACCTCGGGCACGATCGCCGCGACGCGCGGGTCCACGACGGCCGTGAGCCAGGTGGTCCAGCCGCGCTTGGATGCGCCATGGACCACGAACCGGCTTGGCGGGAAGGAGCCGTCATCGAGGCAGACAGAGGCGATCGTGTCCATCGCCCGGCGCGCGGAGCGCACCATAGGGTAGAGCAGCGGCCAGGACGCATCGCGAGTCTCCAGACATTCGGACAGCGTGTGCGCGAGCAGCTCGTCCTCGCGCAGCCCGCCGAAGAGCGGCTGGTTCGGCACGTCGAACAGGTGCGCGCATACGATTCCCGCGCGCCGCGCGAGCAGCGAATCGACCAGCGCCGGCTGGTGCGGCCCACCGTGATCGGCGCCGATCGTCAGGTGCGCCCAGTCAACGGCCGCGCGATGGTCCGGGACGAAGACTTCGAGCCGGTGTGTCCAGGTATGACCGTGCCACACTTGCGACGTAAGTAGGATGTCGAGCCACGTCCCGTCGGCCGCGCGGGAAGCTTTGAGCGTGTTCCAACCGTAGGACGCATCCGGGGCGAGCGCGTAGTCGATTAGCGGATTGATGGGATTGTCCGGCATGGCTTACCAGCGGTCTCCACGTGAGAACTCCGTGTTTCCTGCACTTCAGGCCCGCGTATCGCTCTTTTTGTGGCGACCCAGGAGCGCCGAAACGCCGAGGTAGCAGGGCGCAGCGATCA
>DATGJU010000174.1:0-9204 GCA_035295045.1 Chthonomonadaceae bacterium | reverse complement strand
CCTTCCGGCCAGCGTAGTCGGAGGACCGATAGCCGAGGAGACGAGCAATGCCGCCGAGGCGATCGACCGGCTGCGCGAAATCTACTCAGGCACGATCGGCTATGAGGATGAGCACATCCAGAACAAGGATGAGCGGTACTGGCTTCGCAATTCCGCCGAAAGCCGTGAGTTCTTCCGAGGGATCGACGCGGCGCGCAAGCAGGAGGTGCTGGAGCGGCTGACCGAGGTCGAGTCGTTCGAGCGATTCCTGCACAAGACCTTCGTGAATGCGAAGCGGTTCTCGATCGAGGGTACGGATATGCTCGTCCCCATCCTCGACGAGATCATCCATAGCTCGGCTACGGCCGGTACGGAAGAGGTCGTACTCGGAATGGCGCACCGGGGCCGGCTCAACGTCCTGGCGCATATTCTCGGCAAGCCGTACGCCAAAATCCTTTCCGAGTTCGAGGGCGCAAAGCATGAGGAGGGTACTTCCGTCGCGGGGCGCGGCACGCAGGGCTGGAGCGGCGATGTTAAGTACCATCTCGGACATCGCCGGGCCTTCAAGGGCAATGGCGCGCCGGAGATCACGCTGACCCTCGTACCCAATCCGAGCCATCTTGAATTCGTCAACCCGGTGGTCGAAGGAAGCGCGCGCGCAGCCCAGGACATACTCTCTGAGCCGGGCCCGCCCGTGCAGGACGTGACGCGGGCGCTCGCGGTCGCCATTCATGGAGACGCGGCGTTCCCCGGCCAGGGAATCGTCGCCGAGACGCTGAACATGTGCCGGCTCGAGGGGTACGGCACCGGCGGTACGCTCCACATTATCGTCAACAACCAGATCGGCTTCATGACCGTTCCGGAGGACGACCGCTCCACCACCTACGCCAGCGATCTCGCCAAGGGCTTCGAAATACCCATCGTCCACGTGAACGCGGACGATCCGGTTGCGTGCATTGCGGCGGCGCGCATGGCGCACGCGTATCGCGAGCGGTTCCACAAGGACTTCCTGATCGATCTCATCGGGTACAGGCGATACGGCCACAACGAAGGCGAAGAGCCGTCCTACACGCAGCCCATGATGTACGAGGTGATCCCGGACCATCCGCGTGTTCGCGAGCTGTGGGAGCAGCGCCTGACGGACGAGGGCGTCGTGACGCACGAGCAGGCCGCGACGATGGTCAACGCGGCGTACACGGAGCTTCAGGACGAGCTGACCGCCGCGCGCACGGTGCCTCCCAAGCCGGTGAAAAACGCTCCGTCCGATCTCGCCTCGCTCCCGTCGATCCCGCAGCGACCGGAGACGTCGGTCCCCGCGGCGCGCCTCCAGAAGCTCAACAGCGCTCTCTACTCGTGGCCGGAGGGATTCGAGCCGAACGGCAAGCTGGAGCGGCTCGTGTTCAAGCGCCGGCGGGAAGACCTTACCGTCGACCACAAGATCCTGTGGGGCCACGCGGAGGCGCTGGCATTCGCCTCGATCCTGACCGACGGAACGCCCATCCGGCTTACGGGCCAGGACTGCCAGCCGGGCACGTTCGGGCACCGGCACGCCGTGATCCACGATCCGCGGACCGGCGAGACGTACACTCCGCTGCAGAACCTGCCGGATGCGCGCGCCTCCTTCGCGATCTACAACAGTCCGCTGTCCGAGAACGCGGCGCTTGGCTTCGAATACGGCTACAGCATCCATGCGCCCGGCACGCTGGTAGTCTGGGAGGCGCAGTTCGGCGACTTCGCCAACGGCGCCCAGGTCATTATCGATCAGTTCCTGGTGTCCGGTAGCGCAAAGTGGCGGCAGGCTCCAGGGCTGGTGATGCTGCTACCGCACGGCTACGAGGGCCAGGGGCCGGAGCACTCCAGCGCGCGACTCGAGCGGTTCCTTCAGCTTGCCGCGACCGATAACATCCACGTCGCCAACTGCACGACGCCGGCGCAGTATTTCCATCTTCTGCGGCGGCAGGCGGCCATGATCCACACCGATCCGCGGCCGCTAATCGTCATGACGCCGAAGAGCCTGCTAAAGGACACGACGATCGGTTCGTCGCTTGCGGACCTCACGACGGGCGCGTTCCAGCCCGTGATTCGCGACGCCGTGGCGGACCGCCATCCGGATCGGATCACGAGGCTGGCCCTCTGCTCCGGCAAGGTCTACGTCGAGCTGGCGCGGCGGCCGAGCTTCGCCGAGGAGGAGCAGGTCGCCGCGGTGCGCATCGAGGAGCTCTATCCTTTCCCGGCCGACGATCTGCTCGAAGTGATCGGCAGCTACCCCAACCTCGAAGAGATCGTCTGGCTCCAGGAGGAGCCTGCCAACATGGGCGCCTGGAGCTTCGTCGCTCCCGGCCTGCGGGAGCTGTTCCACACGGTGCGCTACGTCGGTCGCCCGGCGTCCGCCAGCCCCGCTGAGGGATCGAAGGCCCGCCACGACGTCGAGCAGGCGCGAATCCTGGCGGAGGCGATCTGTGGGCCGCAGGCGTCGTCGCCGGTGCGCCGCGAAACCGGAGTGCTGCAGGGCGCGGCCAACCGCTGATCGATTTAGAAATGGAGTAGCGCGAGGAATGCCTTTGGAACTGCGCGTGCCGCAAATGGGCGAATCGATCCACGAAGCGACGGTCCTCAACTGGCTTAAGAAGGAGGGCGACTCGTTCAACGCCGGCGACGACATCGTGGAGCTGGAGACGGACAAAGCGAACTCCGCGGTCTCCGCGCCCCAGGCAGGGGTGCTGTCGCAGATCCTGCACCGTGAAGGCGACACCGTCGGCCCGAACGATGTCCTTGCGATCCTGGCGGATGCCGGTGCGGTCGCGGTATCCGCGGAACCGGCGCCTACCGCCGCGAAGGCTCCGCCCAGCGACGGCGCCTCCGACAACGGGCGCGCTGCGCCGCGCACCACGCCCCTGGCGGCCGCGGTGGCCGCCGCTCAAGGGGTCGATCTGTCGAGCGTTCACGGCAGCGGCAGCGCCGGCCGCATCACAAGCGACGACGTGCGCGCCGCGCAGTCGGTTCGAACAGCGGCTCCTGAGCCGCGGGTGGCTCCGCAGCCGCCCGCGCGCCAGACCGCGCCGCAGCCGGCGGCCATCAGCTCTGCGGCCGGCGAGGATCCCCGCATCGAGCGCCGGCCCATGACGCCGCGGCGCAAGGCCATTGCCGGTTACCTCAAGCAGGCGCAGAACACGGCGGCCATGCTGACGACCTTCAACGAGGTCGACATGGGCGCCGTCATGGACGTGCGCAAGCGCCGGAAGGAGGCGTTCGAGAAGCGGTACGGCATCGGCCTGGGCTTTATGTCCTTCTTCACCAAGGCGGCCGTCGGCGCGCTGAAGGCGTGTCCGCTCCTGAACGCGGAGATTCAGGACGGCGACATCCTCGAGAAACACTTCTACGACATCGGCGTCGCCGTGAGCACGAAGGATGGCCTCGTAGTCCCCGTGGTCCGCGACGCAGACCGGAAGACATTCGCCGACATCGAGAAGGAGATCGCAGACCTGGCCGTCCGCGCCCGCGAGCGCAAGCTGCCTCCGCAGGACCTCACCGGCGGAACATTCACCATCACGAACGGCGGCGTGTTCGGCTCGCTGCTCTCGACACCGATCCTCAACTTCCCGCAGGTCGGCATCCTCGGAATGCACAAGATCGAGGAGCGCCCAATCGCGCGGGGCGGCGAGGTCGTGATCCGGCCCATGATGTACCTCGCGCTCTCGTACGACCACCGCATCGTGGACGGCAGCGACGCGGTGCGGTTCCTGGTCCGCGTGAAGGAGCTTATCGAGGACCCGGAGGCGCTCCTGATCGAGGGCTGACGGGCCGATGCGCCTTGCCAAATTCGGGCCGCCGTGCTATAATCTGCTGAGAGTGCGGGCCAGACGGCCGGCGCTCCAGATTCCGCGCCCGTAGCTCAGCGGATAGAGCGTCTGCCTCCGGAGCAGAAGGCCGTTGGTTCGATCCCAACCGGGCGTATCGAAGATTGGCAGAAAGGAAGGCGCGCGCGCCTTCCTTTTGTGTCACGGGGCCCCGGCTCGCAGATATTGAAGAGGTACGACGCCGCGGAGGACGAACAGTGCCATCCCCATTTCCCGGAATGGACCCCTGGCTCGAAGCGCGAGACAGATGGAGGAGCTTCCACAACGTCATGGTAACTGCCATGACGGCTGCGCTCAACTCGACGCTGCCACGGCACATACGGGCTCAGGCCGATGTCCGCGTGTACGTCGTCGAGCCTGACCGCGACATTTTGCCGGATGTGACTGTCCTGGAGACCCGGCCGAGTCACCCCTTGCGCCATGGCGGCACCGCGGTAGCCGAACCGGACCAGCCCCAGGTCGCGGAGTGGCCGGCCATCTCGGAACGCGAAGCTTACATAGAGATACGTGCGATCGCCAATCCGAGTCGAGTGCTGACAGTTATTGAACTGTTGAGTCCGTCGAATAAGTCGCCAGGGAGCACGGGGTTCCGCGAGTATGCCGGTAAGCAGGAACATGTCCTGAAGAGCGAGGTGAACCTCGTCGAGATCGATCTTCTTCGCGGCGGAGCTCACACAGTCGCGGTACCCAAGCAGGCGGTCGAACGACGCGGCGCCTATGATTATCTGGTTTGCCTGCATCGCGCCACAGAGCGGTATAGATACGAGTTTTGGCCGTTCGCACTACGGGACCGCTTGCCTCGTATCGCGGTTCCGCTCGACGTAGACATGTCGGATGCTGTGCTAGAGCTTCAACCAGCCCTTGCCTGGGCGTACGATAACGGCGGCTTTGAGGGCACGATAGACTATCGCCAGCCGCCGACTCCGCCCCTAAGCGAGAGCGAAAGCGCGTGGGCGGACGGCCTCCTGCGCGAAGCAGGCTACCGGGCGTGAGCGTCTCCGCGCGGCGCTTCGGCCTGCTCGCAGCCTTTCTCCTCATCGCGCCCCTCGTACGCGGCGAGCGAGCTTCCGCTCCAAGCGCCGCCGCGACTCCCATCCGTGTTGCGAGGAGCGCGCGCTCCAACTCTACTACCATGTCCACCTCCAGCCTCTTTACATATGCGCGGGACGACACCGCCGCCGTAACGACCGTCGATATCGACGCAGGACAGGCTGCGTCCGTCCCTATCTCTCGCGACATCTTCGGCAACTTCATCGAGCACCTGGGTGGTGTCGTCTATCCGGGACTCTGGGCGAACGCCCTGTTGAATCCGAGCCTGGAGTCGATCGACGGGCCCGGCACACGGCCCGCCGCGCCGCCGCATTGGGCTCTCCACGGGGAAGCGATCTGGCGCAACGGACCGGGCGCGGGGCTGGGCTTCCACTCGCCCGCATGCGCGCAACTGCTTCCGCCGCGCGGCGACGAGCGCTCGTCCGTATCGCAAGTGGTACACCTGCCCGTCCATCGTACGCGGAGCTACCGCGGCTCGATCGCGGCGCGGCTGCTTCCGGAGGCGGACGCCAGCGCCGAGAAAGATCCGCCGAGAGCGCGGATCCGAATCGTCGTGGAGCGCGCGGACGGCGCGTCCGCGCCTCTCGCCGAGACGACGCTGGATCTCTCGTCTGCCGAGTGGACCGTCCTGCCATACCGGATTACAGTCACCGGCGACATCGCGCGCGGCGCGGCCGAGCGGTTCCGCGTTGAGCTTGCGGACGGCGCTCCGGTCGACGTCGACCGGATGGAACTGTTCCCGACCGACAGCGTGGACGGCGTCGATCCGGACGTGCTGAGGCGGGCTCGCGAATGGCACATTCCACTCCTGCGGTGGCCCGGAGGCAACTTTGCGAGCGGGTACCACTGGCGAGACGGCGTCGGGCCACGCGCCGAGCGGCCGACGCGCAGGAATGCGGCCTGGGGCGGGCTCGAGTCGAACGAGTTCGGCTGCGACGAGTTTCGCGACCTCTGCCGCCGGCTGAACGCGGAGCCGCAGCTCACGGTGAACGCGGGAGACGGCACGCCCGCGGAGGCCGCCGCCTGGGTTCGCTACTGCAACGCGCCCTCTCAAGCGGACGACCGCGACCGGGCCGGCGTCGCGGGTCCGGCGTCGCGGCGCGCCGTGAAGCTGTGGGAGGTCGGTAACGAGCTATATGGTAACTGGCAGATCGGCCACACCACGCCGGACGGCAACGCGCAGCGATATGTCGAGTTCCGGGACGCAATGCTGGCCGCCGATCCGTCGCTCAGGCTCATCGCGACCGGCAAGGGCGACGAGTTCCTGCCCGCGGGCCTCGAGCGCGACCGCGCCTGGAACGAAGCGCTGCTCCACGCAGCCGCCGAGCATGGCGGACGCCTTCCGGACTATCTCTCGATCCATCCGCTGGTCCCGCTGCCGGGTTCGCTCGGCGGAACGCCATACGAGGCGCAGTTCGAAAGCGCCATGGCCCATCCGGCGACTCTGGACGGCGTCGTTATACCGGCGATCTGGGACACGATTCGATCCGTCGGCGGGCCCGGCGCCTCGACGCGGATCGCGGTCACGGAATGGGGAATCATCGTGGGCGGACCTACGTGGCGCGATGGCCCGAACCACGACTCGCAGGCTGGCGCGGTGTACAACGCGCTCTGCCTGAACGCGATGCTGCGGCAGAGCGACCGTGTACGGCTCGCGAACATGACCGCCTTCATGCACGGCGGCGGAATCAAGAAGCCGGGCGGGTTCGTCACCGTCGATCCGCAATACTACACGCAGCAGCTCTACGCCGGCGCCGACCTCCGCTCGCCGGTCGCCGCGGCGTCGAGAGGCCCGGGCGCGGACGTGCCGCAGCGCGGGATATTCCCAGCAGTCCATGACGTGCCCGACGTCGACGTATTCGCCGCGCTCGACGGGCGCCGGCGCCTCAGGGTGTGCCTTGTCAACAGGCGGCTGGCCGGCTCGCGCTCGGTCGCGATCCGCGCAAAGGGAATCGACGCCAGGCATTGCGAGGCGACGATACTGGATGCGCAGGACGCGCGAAGTCGCAACACGCTTGAAGCGCCGAACGCGGTCGTGCCGCGCGGTCTCGCGGTGACCGCCGCTGGCGAGGGAGCACAGCGGTGTTGGACGCTTACGCTTCCGCCGCACTCGTTTGCAATCGTCACGCTGAGCGCCCGGTGAGGCGCCTGCACGGAATCTATTGCCGCGCGGCGAGTCGCGACAACGGCGCCGCGCCGGCCCAAGCCTGCAACTGGCGCCTGTTACAACCACGCCGCGCAGCCAGGTGTCGCAACATCCATACCATCGGCGTAACATAGCGGACGCTGGTTGCTCTGTTACTGGCACGCCCCGCGGAGCGTCGCTGCAGCGGCTCCGGGCCGGCACAGGCCACCGACGACGCCGACGTGGCGGCCTCGCGTCCGTCCGGCTCGCTGGCTGATCGGCGCGGACCGCCGCTTCGTGAGACCATCCTTCGAGGCGTGTGATATAATCGTGCCTGATCCGGCGGTGGCTGCGGACGACATCCTGGACGAGTAGAAAGGTCGGTATGGAGATACTGTTTTGCGGGACTGCGGCCGCGGAGGGCTGGCCGGCGCTGTTCTGTGTTTGCAAGGCCTGCGCGACGGCGCGTGAACGCGGCGGCAAAGAGCTGCGCAGCCGGGCGGCGTATATGCTGGACGACCGCATCCGCATGGATTTCGGCCCCGACTCGAACCTCCATCAGCAGAAGTATGGCCTCGACTACGGCAAGCTGGACCACCTGATCGTAACCCACAGCCATGACGACCACTGGTTCGTGCACGACGTCGGTTATCGCCGAAAGGGCTTCTCGGTGATCCCGGACCGGCCGCTGACCGTCTGGGGCAACGCAAAGGTAGAGCGGAAGTTCACGGACCTGCACGGCGCCGACTGGGGCAGGTTCGGCCTGGAGTTCCGGCGAATTGTCCCGTTCGAGCCGATCGATCTGGGCGAGGGCGTGAGGGCCACGCCGCTGCTCGCCTCGCATGACCGGTCCGAGGAGTGCGTCAACTATCTCGTTGAAGCGGACGGGCGGAGAACGCTGCTCGGTCACGACACGGGCTGGTACAGCCCCGAGACGTGGGACTTCCTGGACGGGAAGCCGATCGACCTGCTGGTCCTGGACTGCACGCACGGCACGGAGGACCATGAGCCGAACCACCTCGGCGGCGCGGCGCTCGGCCGGGTACGCGATGAGCTGGCCCGGCGGGGCGCGCTCTCGGCAGGCGCGGTCTGTGTCGCGACTCACTTCTCGCACAATGGCGGCGCGCTGCACGATGAGCTGGAGCAGTTTTTCGAGCCCCTGGGCTTCCGTGTCGCGTTCGACGGGATGCGGTTGACGCCGTAGCGGCGAGCGGTCGGAGGCTGGCTGGACGCGCCGGTCCGACTGCGCCAGCGGCGGGCGGTACGCGATCAGCGCGCGGCGATTCGCGGGCCGGTGGTGGCGCCGGGGTAGGCGGTGCCGCGAATGCTCTGCCACAACATTCTGTTAAGCAGATCCGGATTGACGCGGTCGTACTCACGGAAGTCGAGGCGCGACGAGGTGAGCGCGCCCGGCGTTCGGCGCGGGTTTGTCGCGGCCAGATCGGTCCCGGGCTTGACGAGGTCGTAGCCCCGCAGATCGGCACGGTCCGCAAACGGCCGCATCACGGGCGTCGAGCCCGCATCGTACTGCGTCATGGGTGGCAGCCCGAGCAGCAGCTCGATCGTGCGGAGGAACGATGCCGTCGTGTAGAGCGTGTGATCCACGGTGTGCCGCCGGATGTACGGGCTGATCACGAGGCCGACGGTGCGGTGCGCATCGACATGGTCCGGACCGGCCTGGGCATCGTCCTCGATGACGAATATCGCGGTCGTCGGCCAGAACTTCGAGTGGCTCACCGCCTCCACGATCTTCCCGAGCGCCAGATCGTTCGACGCCACTGCCGCCCACGGCGTCGGCTGGCCGGCGCTCAGGCCGACCGTATGGTCCTCACCGAGCGACATGACCATGTAGTTGGGCCACGCGCCGGTCTTCTCCGCCTCGTGCAGCTCGTCGATAAAGGCGTCTGCGCGCAGATAGTCTCGCCGCTTGCCCTGGCGGGCGGCCAGCTCCCACGCCAGGCTCACGTGGCCAACAAGATTCTTCGATTGCGAGGACGCGACGGGGCGATTCTCGGCGTCCGAATGGAAGTTCGTGAACTCGCCGTAGGTCCGGTAGGTCAGGCCGTGCGCCGCGCAGTTGTCCCACAGGTAGCCGCCCGGCGATGCCGTGACGGCCTCATCGCCAGGCGCGTCGCCGCGCGAGGGCGTCGCGTAGTTGCCAGGGTAGACCTTCTCCGTCCAGTCGGTGCAGAA
>DATGJU010000173.1:0-24502 GCA_035295045.1 Chthonomonadaceae bacterium | reverse complement strand
AAGCGCCGGAGCACGGTGTCGTGGTCTTCAAGTTCGTTCCAGCGCATACGGGTTCCTGCCCGCCCGGTGGCATGAGCCAGGCGGCCAGCGCTTCACCGAGACCTACCGCTTCGACGACCTGCGGGTGGCGCAGAGCGAGCCGTCCGGTATCCGCACCCAAACCTAAGTTCAGATAATCCCACCTGGCGCGCGAAGCCGGCATGCGCCCGCCGCGCCCGCCGTCTTCTGCGCGCCTGCCCAAGAACCCCGCCTCAGCCGCCAGCCACGATCCGCGCGAGCCGCAACATCGTGTATACTATTCCCATTGAGGAACTGTCAGGTCATCAAAGGCATCGAAGGAGAAGAGTAGGCGGGCCGCGCGGCCTCAGAGAGGGGGGAACAGGTGGAAGCCCCCCGGCAAGCGCCCCGCCGAACGTCGCTCCGGAGCCGCGAAAGCCGGGTACGCCCGTTACAGCGAACGAGTGCCCGCCGCCCCATAACGGCCGCGGGAACGAAGGTGGTACCGCGCGAGCTTTTACCGGCCCGCGTCCTTCCGGTCACAGGCCGTGAAGGACGCGGGCCGCAGTCACGAATCGGTATTCCGGTTTTCAGGCATTCGGGTATTCAGGAAACCCGGCGACGCACCGCAAGCCCGCCCGAACACCTGAAGACCTGAACACCCGAACGCCTGAAAACCTGAAAACCCGAACACCCGAACACCAACCACCCAAAGGAGCCATACCATGCCCACAGAGCTGGCAAAAGCCTACGATCCCAGGCAGGTGGAGGAGAAGTGGTACGCCTACTGGAAGGCGATCGGCTGCTTCCACGCCGTGCCGGAGCCGGGCAAGCCCAACTACTCGATCACCATTCCGCCGCCCAACATCACCGGCAGCCTGCACATGGGCCACGCGCTCAACAACACCATTCTGGACGCGATGACCCGCTGGCACCGGATGCGCGGCTTCTGCGCGCTCTGCCTCCCCGGAACCGATCATGCCGGCATCGCCACGCAGGCCGTGGTCGAGCGCGAGCTGGCGAAGGAGGGCAAGACGCGGCAGGAGCTGGGTCGCGAGGCGTTCATCGCGCGCTGCTGGGAGTGGCGCGAGCAGTACGGCACCCGCATCTATCACCAGTTCGAGCGGCTCGGCTGCTCCTTCGATTGGGACCGCGTTCGGTTCACGCTGGACGAGTCCTACGTCGAGGCGATCATGGAGGAGTTCCGCTCCTGGTACGAGCGCGGGCTCATCTACCGCGGCGTGCGGGTGGTGAACTGGGACGTGAAGTTCCAGTCCTCCGTGTCGGACATCGAGGTGAATATGGAGACGCGCGCCGGCAAGCTGTACCACTTGCGCTACCCGTTTGCGGACGGCTCCGGCTCCGTCACGATCGCGACCACGCGCCCCGAGACCCTGCTGGGCGACACGGCGGTCGCAGCCAACCCGGACGACGCGCGCTACCAGCCGCTCTTCGGCAAGCTCCTGCGCCTGCCGCTGACGGACCGTGAAATCCCGCTTATAGCAGACGAGTACGCCAAACCGGAGTTCGGCTCTGGCGCGGTGAAGGTGACGCCCGCGCACGACCTGAATGACTTCGAGTGCGGTCAGCGCCACGGCCTGCCGCAGATCATCGTGATCGGCAAGGACGGCCGCATGACCGAGGCCGCCGGTCCCGACTACGCCGGCCTCGACCGGTTCGAGGCCCGCAAGCGCGTCCTCGCCGACATGGAGGCGCTCGGCCTACTCGAAAAAGTGGAGGACTACACGATCCAGCTGCCGATCTCCGACCGGTCCAAAGAGGTTATCGAACCGCTGCTCTCCGAGGAGTGGTTCGTCGACATGCGCCCGCTCGCCCGGCCCGCCATCGACGCCGTGAAGGAGGGCCGAATCCGGTTCTATCCCGACCGCTTCAAGGATATCTACCTCTACTGGATGGAGAATATCCGCGACTGGAACATCAGCCGGCAGCTCTGGTGGGGCCATCGCATTCCCCTGTGGTGGACCGACGATCCCGCGGCGACGGGCGGCAAGCTGGAGCCGAGCGGACGCCGGCACGCCTTCGCGCGCACCCGCGAGCAGGCCGTGGCCGCGCTCGGCACGGAGGCGTGCTGGCAGGACGAGGACGTGCTCGACACCTGGTTCTCCTCCGCGCTCTGGCCCCATGCCACGCTCGGCTGGCCGGAGCAGACGGAGGACCTGGCGGCCTTCTATCCGACCAGCCTGCTCTCCACGGCGCAGGAGATCCTCTATCTCTGGGTGGCGCGGATGATCATGACCGGCCTCGATTTTGTCGGCGACATCCCGTTCCGCGACGTCTACATCCACGCCACCGTTCTGGATGCCAAGGGCGAGCGGATGAGCAAGTCCAAGGGAAACGGCATCGATCCGCTGGATCTGATCGACAAGTACGGCGCCGATGCGACCCGGCTCTCCCTGATGCAGCAGGCCGGCAAGAACCAGGACATTCGCTACAGCGAGCAGCGCACGGAAATCGCCGCCAACTTCTGCAACAAGCTCTGGAACGCATCGCGATTCGTGCTGATGAACCTGGAGGACCGAGACGAAGCAACCGCCGAACATACCGATCCGCCGATCACGCCGATTCAGACAACCGGCAACCAGCTGCCAGCTACCAGCCACCAGCTGCCATCTGCCAGCTATCAACCACCTGCCACAATCGCCGACCGCTGGATTCTCTCCCGGCTGAACGCGACGGCGGCGGCGGTGAGCTCCGCGCTCGCGAGCTACGACATGGACGACGCGACGCGCGCGCTCTACGAGTTCTTCTGGAACGAGTTCTGCGACTGGTACGTGGAGATGGCCAAGCCACGGCTTCGCGGCGATACCGGAGAACGCGCTGCCGCCCGCCAGATGCTCGCCGGCGTGCTGGACCAGACGCTTCGTCTGCTCCACCCGATCCTGCCTTTCATCACCGAGGAGATCTGGCAGGCGCTCGAAGCAACAGCCGGCAGCCCAATTCGGAGCCGCATGGCTCGGCAGCCCGGTACGGGGCCGCAAGCCTCGACAATCGGCGTCAGCCCGGCCATCCACCCCCCAAGCAGCGACAAGGAACCAGCAACTACCAACCACCAGCCCGCTGCCAGCTACCAGCTACCAGCTGCCACCATCTCCCTCGCGCCCTACCCCGAGGCGCGCGCGGAGCTCGACGATCCCGCCGCCGAGGCGCAGATGGCGACCGTGATCGAAGCGACGCGCGCACTTCGCAATCTGCGCGCGGAGTTAGGGATCGCGCCGGGCGCCAGGCTTCAAGCGATGGCGGTCGCCATGCCCGGCGCGGCCCGCGAGGCGCTCGCGGAGAACGCGGCCCTGATCGCGGAGCTGGCCCGGCTGGCCGCGCTGAGCGTATCGGACTCGCCGCCCTCCGCCGGGAGCGGAAAATGGGTCGCCACGCCGATAGCAGGCGCGGAGGTCTTCCTGGAGATCGGCGACGCGCTCGATACCGAGAAAGAGATCGCCCGCATCGACAAGGAGCTGGCCGAGATCGAGAAGCAGGTGGCGCGCGCCGGCGGCATGCTTGCGAACCCGGCATTCACCGAGCGCGCGCCGGCGGACAAGGTCCAGCAGGAGCGGGACCGACTCGCCACATGGCAGGAAAAGGAGGTCCGGCTGCGGGAGCGCCGCGCCATTTTCGAGCGTTGAGATCGTGGTGCCACAATGGTCGCAACGGCTCATATATGCAATTGCCTAGTTATCTTTCCGCCGATGGGTTGGGACCTATTTCGGTGCAGCTTCGATCATACACAAGCCTATCGCAGTCGACTTTTCACCGTGACTATCGGCCTCTGGGTATGATCGCCCATACGCAGCGGCGACTTGAACTGGACCGGGCCTCAAGTGTGCGGTTGTGGCGAGGGTAGGCGGCCTTTACGGCACCAAACACTCAGTGTAAGGAAGAGAAAATGGCAGACAACCAGACACGAGGCGGATCCAGCGAGCAGCATGCTGAGGCTGGACGCCAGAGCCATCAGGACCAGGGACGCGGTCAGGGCCAGGGCGGCGGAGAAGACGGGCGCGGCTGGCATGGCGACCCGCAGGGCCACGCAGAGGCCGGCCGCAAGGGCGGCGAGGCCGTGAGCCAGGATCGCGAGCACATGGCCGAGATCGGAAGGAAAGGCGGAGAGGCCCGCGGCGACAACGACTCCGGTGGCCGGAGCGGCAGCTCGGGCAGCAACCAGGGCAGCTCGGGCAGCTCCGGAAGCAGCCAGAGTGGCAGCAGCCAGCGCGGAGGATCCTCGGAACAGCATGCCGAGGCTGGCCGGCAGAGCCATAAGAACGACTGATCGACCGGGCACGCCAGATCAAGCCGGCAGCCGGCCTCGCACCGTAGCCCGACTGCCGGTTTTCATTTTCCGCCGACGATAATCATTGTCCGCCGCCGCACACTCGCGGCTCACGGCGTGCCGATGATGGCGTTCAATATCTCGGTTATGAGATCGTACACCTCCGGCCGCGTGTTTGTCAGCAGCCATTCGGCCTGCAAGCGGATTTGCGGCAGCGCTTCGAACGCAAAACCACCGGGAGTGATGGCCGATGTCTCATGAGCGCCATTGCGTTTTCGGAACAGCGTAATGACTCCGTTTTGTCGGTCCACGAATGCAATCTCGGTGACCCCGGTCTGGCGGTAGTCCGCTTCTAGCGCGATCATGTCGGAAGGCCGATCGCCGGGCGAACGGAATTCGATCACCAGGTCCGGCGCGCCGTAGACGGCCCTTTCCTGGACGATTTCGCGCCGAGATTCCCGAACGAACAGTATGTCCGGTAGACGTCCGCCAAATTCGGTGATCTCAACGGCCGTACGCGAGCCAATAACGATACCAAGCCCATGCTTGCTGCATATGACGCCAAGCACTCTGTTGAGCCACGCAATCGACCACTCGTGATCCAGTTGCGCGGCCATTTTCTCCACCAGCATTCCGTCGACGAGCTCGACAAAGTCCTTGTCGCCCGTGATGTCAAGAAAGCGTTCAAACGTAATCGGGTGATCGTCACCGAAAAGGCGCCGCTCTTCCGTCCATTCGCGAATGCCGCTTTCTTGAAGGAATGTTCCAGTCATACCGTGGTCCGATCTGCCCAGGCGATCCTCATTGGCCGTACTTGAACTCCTGGTGCTCGATGATCGACTCGGCCCGGGCGATGCGGGCGCTGGTTACCGGGTGGTTGCGCGCCCATTCGGGGTCGCCGCCGCCCTCCCGCTTCTCCATCCGGTGGAGCTTCTCGAAGAAGCGGACCATGCCTCGCGGATCGTAGCCGGCGAAGTGCGCGTAGCTCAGGCCGCGCCGGTCGGCGTCGTACTCATCATCGCGGCTATACTTGAGGCCGGCGAGCTCCGCGCCAAGCCCCGCCAGGTTCTGCCCCGTCGCGCCGATGGGCGCGAGCGTGATCGCAACGTTCGTCAGAATCTGCGTCGATATCTGCCGCGCGGCATGACGTCCATTCACATGGCCGAGCTCATGTCCCAGGATGCAGGCCAGCGCGTCGTCGTCGTCGCCGACCATGTCGAGGAGTCCGCGATATACGTAGACCGGCCCGCCCGGGATTGAGAATGCGTTAATCTCCTTGTCGTCCAGTACCTTGAAGCTGTAGGGAATGTCGCGGCGGTCCATGTGCGCGAGAAGGCTCTGCCCGATGCGACGCACCCGCTCGGCATCCGGCGAGCTGGTATCGACGCGATACTGCTGCTCTATCTGCCGCTCGCCCTCGCGACCCAGGTTCACCTCCTGCTTGGTGGAGAGGAAGCTGCGCGTCCGGCATCCGGCAAGCCCGACCGCGCAGAGCGCCGCCGCCAACACTGCAATGCTGCGTACGTGTCGCGCGCCTGCACGATTGCCGCGCCAAACAGCCATCACGCCTGCCGACACCCTCCGACTGAACATGGTAACGCTCTCCCGAAAACGCAGTACTGGGGGAACAACTGGCATCGCTAGCGGTATCGCGGCCCCGGGGGAGAGCGCGAGCTCTGCGGACAAGGGATTTCGTCGCCTGCACCCGAACGCGCGGAACAATCCATCGCATCTGCGTGAAACTGCTGGAACCCGGACGAAGCGCAGGCCCCCGTGCTCGCACGCCAGCCATCATCGCAATGACACTGGAACGCCACGTCGTTCGAGACTCGGGGCCGCCTTAAACCAGTATATCAGATAGCGCGAAAGAATGTCCATCACGACAAGAGCCGCATTGACAGCGGCTGATCATAACTGCTACAATGCTGCCGGGACCGTAAATAGACCAGGCCGGAGCCGCGAGGCGACGCGCCGCCATGGTTCGGTCCAGGGGTTCTATGTCCACGCCACAACACCCGGCCCATGACGAGATCCGGAAAGCAGTGATCCCGGCGGCCGGCCTCGGAACACGACTACGACCGCTGACGAACGCTTTCCCGAAGGAGCTCCTGCCAGTCGGACGACTGCCCGTTCTGGCGCACATTGCCGATGAGCTAATCGGCGCCGGAATCTCGGACGCGCTGTTTATCGTGTCCGACCGGAAGCCACAAATCCGGTCGTATTTCGGCGATCGGTATGACGCGGCGTGGGCCGGTGCTACGCTCCGGTGCTCCTATGTGACGCAGCGCCGGCAGCAGGGCCTCGGCGACGCGTTGTTGTACGCCGAAGATTGGACGGCCGGCGAGCCGTTTGCGGTGGCGTTTGGCGACTGCATGATCGACGCGCCGGAACCGGCCGCACCGCTGCGCAGGCTGCTGCGCGCGCATCGCAGGGCAGGCGCTGCCGTTCTGACGGAAGCAGTCCGGCCCAAAGAGGTGTCGCGATATGGAGTGCTGGCGCCGGCACGCGACGCCGATGTCTCCAGTGGGCTGGCGTTTCGAGTCGCGGACATCGTGGAGAAGCCCCCGCCCGCGGAGGCGCCGAGCAGAATGGTGGTCGCCGCTCGCTGGGTGCTGGACACGGCGATCTTCGGGCACCTGCGCGCATCGCGGCCGGATGCCCGCGGTGAGCTGAGCCTGACGGAGGCCGTACGCGGCCTCATCGCTGGAGGAGCCGAATGCTGGGCCGCCCCGCTGCTCGAAGGCGAGGCGAGGCGCGATATCGGCAACTTCGAATCGTTCTTTACCTCCTTTGTGCGCGCCGCGCTGCGCGACGCCGAGTTCGGTGCGAGCGTGCGCCGTGTCGCCGCGGAGGAGATGGCCCGTCCGCCATCCCGATCGCACTGATCCATCCCGCCAGTCCCGCCGCCGCTCGGCCGTTTCGCCGCCTCATTCCGCGCTCCTCTCCAGGCGGATGACCGGCAGACAAATCGGCGTCGGGTATAGTAACGGCGGCAATCGGGGTGCGGAGCCAACATTTCCCCATGCGTAGCGCGCTGACGGCAGGCCGCCATAAGCGGACGACCGGGCAGCGCGGAGCGACGCCGGGCTAATCTGGCCGAGAGCCGGAGCTGGTACAGCTTCGGCCTGGAGGAGAGTTTGAAAGTACCACTCGCGGATCTGCAGGCGCAGTATTACGAGCTCAAGGAGCAGATCGACGCCGCGATTGTCACGGTCATCGAAAGCTGCCGGTTCAGCGGCGGACCGGTCGTATCACAACTGGAGGATGAGATCGCGGAGGTCTGCGGCGCGAAGTTCGGCGTCGGCGTCGCGTCGGGAACCGATGCGCTCGTGCTCTCGCTGGTGGCGTGCGGAGTGGGCGCCGGCGACGAGGTCATCACCACGCCCTTCACGTTCGGCGCCACGTCGGAGGCGATTGCGCTGGTCGGGGCGCGGCCGGTCTACGTCGACCTCGATATGTGCACCTATAACCTGGATGTCTCGCGCATCGAGGACGCGATCACTCCGCGCACGCGCGCCATCCTGCCGGTCGATCTTTACGGCCAGATGGCGGACCGCGTTGCGCTCACGGATATCGCGCGCCGCCACGACATCCGGCTGATCATCGACTCTGCGCAATCCATCGGCGCGCGCCAGTTCGGCCGGCCGATCGCCGCGCACGGCGACACCACCACGCTCTCCTTCTATCCGACCAAGAATCTCGGCGCCTATGGCGACGGCGGAATGGTGCTCACCAGCGACGAGGAGATCGCCGACAAGCTCCGAAGTCTCCGCGGACACGGTACCTGCGGCCATAAGTACGTCTACCACAGGATCGGCTACTGCAGCCGGCTCGACGCGATCCAGGCGGCGATCCTGCAGGTGAAGCTTCCGGCCCTTTCGGATTGGAATGAGGGCCGGCGCCGCAACGCAGCTCTCTACCACGAACTGCTCGCGGACGTGGCCGAGGTGAGCGACGAGGGCATCGGACTGCCCGGCCACGAGCGCGGCAACTACCACGTCTACCACCAGTATACGATCCGCCATCCGCGGCGTGACGCGCTGCAGCAGTTCCTGAAGGCCCGCGATGTGGACAGTGAGATCTACTATCCCGTCCCGATGCACCTGCATCCCGGCTACGCCTATCTGGGCCACGTCGAGGGCGACTTCCCGAAGGCAGAGCGGGCCGCGCGCGAAGTTCTCTCGCTTCCGATTCACCCCGAGCTGACGGAAGCGCAAATCCGATACGTGGCCGAGCTGATCCGCGAATTCGCACAGTAGGCCGAATCCACCGCATGGCGGCGCGCCCCTGCCGGCGCGCCCGCATGGCCGCGCCCCGCCCGGCGCGCGCGTGCGGCAAGCCGCCCAGGAGCAAACGATGAAAGCGATGATTCTTGCCGCCGGAGTGGGCTCCAGGCTGGACCCCCTGACGCGCAACGTGCCGAAACCCCTCGTTCCCATCCTCAACCGCCCCGTTATGGAGTACCTGGTCGAGCTCCTCAAGAAACACGGCTTCGATCAGATCATGGTCAACCTGCACTACCTCGGCGATCACATCGAGCGCTATTTCGGCGACGGGTCGCGCTGGGGCGTAGAGCTTCGCTGGTCGCACGAGGAGCGGCTCTGGGGCGATGCGGGAAGCGTGAAGCGCACGGAGGAGTTTCTCAAGGACGACACGTTCATCGTGATCGGCGGGGACGATCTCACCGACATGGACCTGACGCGGCTGGTTAAGACGCATCGGGACAAGGGCGCGCTGTCGACGATTGCGCTCTCCCTCGTGGACGATCCGAGCGAGTACGGCATCGTGCTGATGAACGAAGACAGCCGCATCACCCGGTTCCTGGAGAAGCCCAAGGGAGAGGTGATCTTCTCCAATACCGCAAATACCGGCGTCTATGTTTTCCAGCCCGAAATCTTCGAGCTTATCCCTCGCGGTACCTTCCACCTCTTCGGCAAGCAGGTATTCCCAATGCTCCTCGAGCAGAAGCAGCCGCTTTACGGCCATCTGACCGCCGCCTACTGGAAGGATGTCGGCAACCTCAGCGTCTACAAGCAGACTCACATCGACGTTCTGGAGGGCCGGGTCAACACGACCCTGCCGTTCAAAGAGGTGCGAAAGTTCGTCTGGATGGGCGAGAACGTCGTAATCGACGATTCCGCGGAGGTGGGCTATCCCGTCGCAATCGGCAACAACGTACGTATCATGGCAGGAGCGAGAGTGCTGGAGAACACCGTGATCGGCAACAACTGCGCTGTGGAGGAGAGCGCCACCGTGAAGGACAGCATTCTGTGGGACGGTGCTGTGGTGATGCGCGGCACACATCTGGAGCGGTGCGTCGTCGGCCAGGACTGCCGGGTAAAGACGAACGCCGCGATCTTCGATGGGATCATCGTCAACCCTCAGCGCGCAGACGAGCCGGCAGCCGGCAAGTAGCTCGTCTCGCTCTCTTGGTGGCCACCCGGAACGATGCGTCTCGGCGTCGCAGTCTCCCATCGAACGAACTGAAGCAATCCGGACAGAGGGACGAGCGGCCGATCAATTACTCGCGTTCCGCCTCTGCTCCGTCGTAAGTGGGAACGAGTCGGTGCGGAATGGGGAGGCGGGCAGGCCGGCCCTGTTCCACAGGTTGCCCTCCGGATAGTCGGCCCAGCCGTAGCGGACGCCGGCCGGGTGCGGTACCTCCGGCGACGAGACGACGATTGTGTCCCCTCGGATCGCCGCGCTCGCCGGAACGAACTTGCCGTCCTCGCCCGCAATAGTGAATCCCTCCAGCCGGTCACCCCTCGCAATGAGCCCGCCGCCCGTGTGGCTGAACCGCAGCCTCACCTCGCCGACCGACGGCGCTGCCGACTCCAGCACGGGACCGCTGCCCTCTATCGGCTGCCCGTAGACCAGCATCCGCGCCAGGAGCGCCAATCGCTCCCCCACCGTCCGCTTGTCGCGCGGATGGAGGTCGGTCTCATCTCCTGCATCCGTGATAACGGCCATTCCTGTATTCGGCACGCGCAGGCTGGTAAGGCGCTGCGCCTCCCTTAGCTCCGCGAGCGCGCTATCCTCCGGCTCCTCGCGGCGACTCAGGAACGGCGCGATCTGGACGAACAGGAATGGAAAGTCCCCCTGCTTCCAGAGCTTGCGCCAGCTCTCGATCAGCGTCGGGAACAGCGCCGCATACCGGGCCGCCGCCCCGGCGTCCGATTCGCCCTGGTACCAGATGACGCCGCGGATGCCGTACGGCGCGAGCGGCGCCACCATGGCGTTGAAAAGCGTTCCCGGGCTCGACTGATTCGTGGGGCTGGGCGGCTCCCGCGGAATGCCCGGTCCGGGCTGCCCGGACCGCGGCAGCCCGTTCGCGTCCGGCTCCAGCCTGGCTCGCGCGGCGTCAATCGCCTCGACCTTGCGCCAGTATTCGGCCTTGTCGCTCTCATAGGCGCCGACGATGGGCGCCAGCTCCGGCGAGGCGAGCAGCGCTTCGCGGCTGGTCCACGCCTGTGCCGGCGTTGCGCTCCAGGCGCACTGGATCAGCCCGACCGGCACGCCGAGCGCCTTGCGCAGACTTGCGCCGAACGCGTAGGCGACCGCGGAGAAGCCGCGCACCGACTCCGGCGCGCATTGCTGCCAACCACCGGCAACGTCCGTCGCCGGCGTGTCGGACGCGCCGCGCGGCACGATATACAGGTGGAGCAGCGGATCGCGGGCAGCGGCGACCGTGTCCACGGCGTTGGCAGCCAGCGCGACCGGCCACTCCATATTCGACTGCCCGCCGCACAGGTAGACCTCGCCCACGTAGACGCGCGAGAGCGTAACCCGATTGCGGCCACGAATCGTCAGCGTGTAGGGACCGCCGGCCGGCATGGGCGGCAGCCGCACGGACCAGCGGCCGCCCTTCACGATGGCCGCGACTGTGCGGTCGCGGAGGGTCACGGCGACACGCTCGCCCTCGGCGCCGCTGCCCCATACGGGAATCGGCTGGTCGCGCTGGAGCACGGCATCGCTGGTAAAGAGGCCGTTGGGCGCGACGGCACGGGCCGGCAAGGGAAGCACAAGGGCCGCCACCGCAACGGCGAAAGCGAATTGAGGAGCCGGATGGCGGCCACGGATTTGACATGGCTGGCGATATATCATAGAGTCTTCGGTTCGTCGACTCGCGGTGCTGACTGGCTATCTCTTCAACGGGGGATGCGGGAATCCTCCGTGCAGCGGCGCGGTCCGGGCCGCCCATCGGCTCAGTATAGCTCGTCCCGCTTGCTATTTGGTATCAATGAGAGTAAAATGGATCACCGCAGCCACGCCGCCAGGGTCCAATTATCATCTTTTGCCATTCGTTCTCATTTACTGGGAATACGCGCAGTCTTCCAAAGCCGGGACCCCGCCCGCGGTCCGCTGGCTTGAAGGGATGTCCGAATCCTAATGAAACTACGCACACTTCTACAAGGCGTCATCGGTATCGTCTTCGTCGCCGCGCTTCTCTTCTTCGCGTCCAGCGTCGTCGCCGGGCGTGGAGCGAGCATGGGCGCCATCCTCACGGCCCAGCAGCATTCGCCGATCCTATGGATTTTCGACGTAACCGGCGCGGGTCTGATCGTCCTAATTTTCTTCTTTGGCGCGATGTCCGGCGCCTACCAGCGCGCGATGGAGTACCAGACCGGGCAGTACCTGGGCCAGCTCAACGAGATGATCGAGCGCATGGCGGACCTTGAGCAGGTCAACGACACATCGATCGACCGGATCGAGCAGGTGGAATCGGACATCGCGCGCCGGTTTCACGATGTAAGCAGCCAGTTGGCGGCGCTCGAAAATGTCGGCGACGCCCGGCGCGAAGTGTTCGAGCTCGAGATGCGGCGCAGTGGCGAGACGGCCGTCCGCAAGATGCAGGACCAGCTAGATTCTACGGCAGACCAGGTCGAGGCGATTGGCGCGTCGCTGCAGTTTCACCGCGGTGAGCTGCGCCGGCTGCGCCAGCAGATGCGCGAGCTGCAGATCGCGTCGCCGCGCAGTGCGGCACTTGCCGGAACGCACCTGGAGGCGCGGGACCAGCCGGCCGCCCCCTGCGCACGGCACGACACTTCGGCGACTGCTATGCCAGCCGGCAGCGAGCCAGTTGCCGCAGCCGAGGAGACCGCCGAAGCCCCCGCACCCACCGCAACCGCTCCCGATTCCTCCGAACGGCCCCATGTCGCCGCGACCGGCCGCAACGGCGTCAACGGAGCCGCTGCATCGAACGGCCACGCGCCGCCGGCGAACGGCCAGGAAGAGGAGCCGGCGGTGGGACTTAGGCGCGCGCGGCTGAGCGTGGAGAGCGCCTCCGCATCCCAACCGTCCGGTGGCGAGCCGGCCGTCCCGCGGGCCGCGTCGGGGCGCAAGTCGCGGCGATGAGAACACGTTGAAGTCCGAAGGAAGTCCCGAGGCAGCGCTTGCGGAGATCCTGGGGGCGCTTTCGGCATTCGCGGACTCCGGGCGACCGACGCAGCAGGGTGAGAATGGGCCGCCCGACTCGGCCCCCGCTGCCTGCCCGATCTGCCGCCTTATCGAGCGCAGCGTCGAGCGCGCGCTCCGCACATTCTTCTCCGAATTCGTGAACGACGCCGAGCTTCGGCTCCACTTCCGCAAATCGCGCGGCTTCTGCCGCGCGCACTCGCGTCTGCTGGACCGGTGCGGCGACGCGCTCGGCGTGGCGATCGTCTGCGCCGACCTGGCCGAATCGACCGCCGAGCGCTGGCGCGCGCAGGCGTTGTCCGCGAAGCCCTCGCTGCTCGCACGGTGGCGCGCCATGCGGTCGATACCGGCCTGCACCTCTTGCGCCGCCGAAGCCGAAGCCGAAACGCGCTGCGCGGGCGCGCTTGCGGCAGGTCTATCCGGCCGCGAAGACGTCTGGCAGGCGCTGGAATCGGGCAGTGCGCTCTGCGTTCGTCATGTTGAGCGCGTCGCGTCTCTCTGTGAACCGGCGGTCGCCGGCCGCCTGATCGCCGTCGAATGCGCGAAGATGGACGCGCTCACGCAGGAGCTGAAGGAGTTCGTCCGCAAGAACGATTACCGGTTTCGCGCCGAGCCATGGGGCGCGGAGCGCGATTCGTGGCGGCGCGCCTTGCTTCGCCTTCGCCGGTGAAACGGCTGCTGGTTCCTAGTTCCTGGTTCCTGGTTCCTGGTTCCTGGCTCCTGGAAGGACGCAGCAAGACTGAATGTCACCCCGTGACCCCACCGTCCTATTACGGTACACGCCAGTGACCAGAAGACCGATAATTGCCATCACGATGGGCGATCCGGCGGGCATCGGGCCGGAGATCGTCCTTAAGGCGCTTGCGCGCGGCAGCGAGATCGCGAACTGCGACCCCGTTATCTACGGCGATCTGGCCTGGATGCAGCGGACCGCCGCGCAGCTCGGTCTCGAATCCCGTCTGAGACTCGTCACGGCCGGCGGACCAGGCGCGGTGGAGGCGGGTCCCGCTGGGCAGACGACCGACGCCGAGTGGCGCCAGGCCGCCGCTGGAATCGGGCCGGAAACTGCCGGCGGCTTCCCGCTGACCGCCGGCGGCGAAAATCCGCCCGCACCGCCGGTTGCCGCCGCCAGCACAGTCGCAATCCCCGTTCGGCAGGCGACGGCCGCGGATCTGTCCGGGCTGCGTCTCGGCGAAGTGTCCGCAGCGGCGGGACGCGCCGCCGCAGAGTGCGTTATCGCCGCCGCGAGAGCTGCGCTCGCCGGCGAAGTCGACGCTATCGTCACCGCGCCGCTCAATAAGGAGGCGATCGCGCTCGGCGGCTACCCCTATCCCGGGCACACCGAGCTGCTGGCGGAAGTTGCCGGCACGCTGCGCTACGGCATGCTGCTCCTCTCCGGTCCGCTCCGGGTCGTACACGTCAGCACGCACGTGTCACTGCGCGAGGCCATTGAGCGCGTGCGAGCCGACCGCATTGCCGACTGCATCGCACTCGGCGACCGCGCCTGCCGCGATCTAGGGATCGCCGGGCCACGTATTGCCGTCGCCGGGCTCAATCCGCACGCCGGGGAGAATGGCCTGTTCGGCACGGAGGAGGCGGCGGAGATCGCACCCGCAATCGCGCGGTCCCGCGCCGCCGGCATCAACGCGTCCGGTCCCTATCCTCCCGACACCGTCTTCGCCCGCGCCGCGAACGGCGAGTTCGACCTGGTGGTTGCTATGTATCATGACCAGGGCCACATCCCCGTCAAGCTGCACGGCTTCGACACCGGCGTCAACGTCACCATAGGCCTGCCACTGATCCGCGTCTCGGTCGATCACGGGACAGCCTTCGACATCGCCGGCAAAGGCGTCGCCCGAGAGCAGAGCCTGCTGGAGGCGATCCGCGTTGCCGCGCAACTGGTGGGGTCCAGGGCGTAGGGTATTGGGTGTTCGCTGTTCAGGTGTTCGGTAATGGGGAGACCGGCGCGCGGAGGCGAGGCCCGCCGAACACCCAACACCAAACACCGACCACCCTACGTCCCTCTCCAGTACCGCTCCGCCAGGATCACGGCCACGTAGTCGTCGTAGGGAACGTTGGGGGTGCGGAGGGATTTCGGAAGCAGGCGCTCCAGTCCGTGGGGCGGGTGCTCTGCCACGTAGCGTCGGCGGGCCTCCTCGGATGTGTAGGCTTCGTCCACGGGGAGGATGGGTGCTTCCAGTCCGGCGTCTTCCAGCGCTCGTATTATCGACTTGGAGCCCGTCCCGCGGCCGCAGAGGATCTGCGCGGGCCGGTATTTCGTGGCCAGCTCCGCAACCGACGGTGTCAGGCCGGCCGTCGGTACGATTGCGCGATAGGCGACCACTCCGTCCCGGCGGACGACCGCCACGCCGCACTTCTCCGAGCCAGGATCGATCGCGATTACCGCGGGCTGCGGATCGGCCTCCATCGGCGCGCTAATTCGTGACCGCTTCGGCGACATGCTGCGGCTTTACGGCCGCGCGCTTCACGTCGAACCGAAGGTTGCGCGGGTTTGCGCCGCCGCGCGTCTGGCCGAAGGTGAGCAGATCGCCGGAGGTGATCTGCTCGTTCGCGATTGCGGCCACCTGCACGAGGCCTCCCACTTTGCGGATCCGGTCCAGCAGCGTCACGAGGTCCGCGGTGTCGATCGCGCCGACCTCCTCTTCGCCCGTCTCCGGGCTGATCTGCGTGATCGTGCCGGCTTTAATCGCCGCGGAGCGAACGTCGGCGCGCAGGAACAGGATGACGGACTCGACCAGCTTCTCGATCGGCTGGCGCGCATCCACGGTGCGGCTGGCGACCGTGGCCTCCGGCTGGAACACGGTGGACGACTTATAGGGCGTCAGCTCGATCAGGACCTGCTCATTCGCGGAGCTGTTGTTGATCGCCCGCGCGACGATGACGACCGGCGTCTTGCTGCCGGACACGGATTCGACCAGGGCATCGATGCTGGCGCCCTCGTCGGTCATCTGCGTGCTGGACGGAGTCACCACGCGCTTCGAGACAATCGCCACCGTGCGGCCGTTGTCGCCCGCCGCGGCGCCTCTGCGCTTCGCGTAGTCGCTCGCGTCGTTGAGCAGCGCCATCACCTGCTCGCGGGCTGCGGACGGGCTGAGACCCGCGTCGAGTGTCCGGCGCGCCAGCTCCGTTTCGGCGCGCAGGTTGTAGCGGGCCTGCCTGAGGGACAGGTACTCGCGCACGAACTGCTGGCTAGAGCCCTTGAGCATGCTGGCAAGCTCGTCGCGCTGCTGCTCCAGCCGGTCCTTCTCAAGTTCGAGGGTAACGTTCGCGCTCTTGAGAGAGTCGAACTTCTCCTTTTCCTTGTTGTACTCGTCCAGACTGTTGTTGTAGGCGCTATCCGCCGCCTTATACTGGTCGTTCTTCCTATCGAGGTCCTTCGCGAGAGCCACATTGTCGGACGCCAGCTTCACATTTTCCGTCTTCAGCTTGTCGTTGCTCGCGGTCAGCGTCGCGTTCGTTGCCAGCAGCTTCTCCCGCTCGTGTTGCAGGTCGCCGTTTTCCCGTATATAATTGGTGTTCTGGCGGGCGAGGTCCGAATTGATCGACGTCTCACGCGTGATCAACTTGTCCTGCTGCGCCACCTGCTTCAGCTTCTCGGCCACGCTGCGCTGCAGGGCCGCTTGCTGCCGCTGCAGGTCCATGTTCTTGCCGCCGAGCTTGACGTTTGTGTCTTCGAGGTCGTGCACCGCGCCCGTCAGCTTCGAGATTTCCGCCTCCGTGTGCGCCAGCTCTCGGGTCTTCTCCTCCAGGTCCCGGTTCTTTTCGTCCAGCTTTACCGAGGCGAGCTTGATCGAAATCTGGTGCTGTTCGTCCTCCCGCCGCAGCCTCTCGTGGATCACCCGGTTCTCGTTGATGGCCCGCTCGCCCTGCAGCACCACCGCGCGCACCTCCGGCGCGACCACCAGGACGGCGGCGACGCTGAGGAGCGCGATCACCGCGCCGGAGAGGCTCGTGATGAGGATGGCGGTATGCTTCGGGCGCAACCCGAACCAGGAGACGCGCTTCTTGCCCCACTTGCGGCCCTGCAGGTCGCCATAGTAAGAGATGAAGCCGCCTGTCAGCACAAGCGCCAGCATGGAAAGCAAAGTCCACACCATTTGGGCACCTCAGAAAGAGGGTGTTCAGGTGTTCCGGTATTCAGGTCCAATCGCCCCTTGGCGAGCCCTCCTGAACACCCGAACGCCTGAACACCGGTTCCCGTTACCGGGACGCGCGTATCGCGAGAACGACAGCCACTGCGGCCCCGACGAGGTCCGCCGCGAAGCTCGCGACGAACGGCGGCAGGCCGCCGTTCTTGCCGACCACGAACATCGAATGATAGAACACCCAATAGATAAATACGATTCCGATCGCCATTCCGAAGCCCACGGTCTTGCCTGCGCCGCGCCGCGTGGTGAGACCGAGCGCCGATCCGACGAGGCCGAAGATGAAACTCGCGAGCGGCAGCGCGATCTTGCCGTACAGGTTCACCTCGTCCGCGCGGGTATTCGCGCCCTTGCGCCGCTGCTGACGGATGTCGCGGCTCAGCTCGCGGAAGCTCTTGCGGTCGGGGTCCGTGACGTCGGCGCGGAGCACGTCGTCGAAGCTCTTGCCGATCGATGGCGTCGCCGGTGTAGACCGCATGTCCCGAAATGAGATTGGCAATGCGTTCTCTATCCGGTGAGTCTTCTTATCCGGGGCGATCGCGATCGTATATCCGTCGTAGTACGTCCAGTTGACGCCACTGTCGTCGATCGGGCGCGCGGTGTCGCAGTGCAGCAGCATGGCGGGATGTCCGAGCAGTGCCGGATCGGTGCTATAGGCGATGATAGTGACGTTCTTAAGAATCCGTTTGTTCGCATCGAAGCCGCCCATGATTGCGATCGACTCCTCCAGCCCCTTGCCATCCCTGCGCTCGCGGTTGAAGTACATCGGCTTGTCGGACTTCTGCAGGTGCTTGAACACCTCCGTCTTCATATCCCAGAAGGCGGTGCTTGCCGGTGGGACCACGTAGTCGTTCCAAAGGAAGGCGACGATCGACACCGCGGCGCCCATCAGCATGGCCACCCGCGCCATCCGTATGAACGGGATGCCGGCCGCGAAAAGCGCCACCGCCTCGCGGTTGGAGGAGAGCTGCCCGAACCCCAGCAGGCCGGAGAGCAGCATCGCCATCGGAAACGTCTGCGTGATGAGGCTCGGCAGGCTGTAGAGCACCAGCTTCCCTACCTGGACCGGCGGGATACCCTGGACCAGCCAGTCGGCGGCCTGGAACAGCGATCCGGCCGCGAAGACCATGGCGAGAAACATGAAGATGCCGGTGAGAAACGGGCCGACAAGCTCCAGCCAGATAAGGCGGTCGAGTATCCTCATGCGCCGCCCGCCTTTCCGTCCGCGTCCTCGTCCGGCGGGTGCGTTTCTCCGGGGCCGAGCTCGCCGCTCTTCAATCCCTGCGATTCCGCCTCGGTCTCGTCGTCCCACTGGTGCGCCATGCGCGCCAGCTCCGCCTCCGCCGCCTCCCGTGCGAAGTTGCGCGACTGGCCGTAGTGTTCGCCGAAGTAGGCGTCGCGCGCCTCGGCGTTGTCCAGCAGTCGGTCCGAGGGACCTTCGAACCGCCTCTCGCCGTCCGCGATGATGTAGGCGCGCTCCGTGATCCGCAGCATCGCCTCCACGTTGTGATCTGTGATCAGGATTCCGATCTTGTCCCGCTTGGAGAGGCGGTAGATAATTACTTCGATATCCTCGATCGCTTTAGGATCGACGCCGGTGAAGGGCTCGTCGAGCAGGATGAACTTCGGGTCCATCGCGAGCGCGCGAGCGATCTCGACGCGCCGCCGCTCTCCGCCGGACAGCTCTTTGCCGAGGCTGTGGCGAATCCGCGTTATGTGCAGATCCTCCAGCAGTCCGTCGCACCGCTCGCGCCGCTGCCGCCTGGATAGCGGCATCATCTCGAGGACGAGCTTCAGGTTGTCCTCGACCGTGAGGTTGCGGAAGACCGACGCCTCCTGCGGCAGGTAGCTTATGCCGGCCTTTGCGCGCTTGTACATCGGCAGGCGCGTGATGTCGATGTCGTCCAGCAGGACCGTGCCGGAGTTCGGCTTTACCAGCCCGACGATCATGTAGAACGTGGTGGTCTTGCCCGCGCCGTTGGGGCCGAGCAGGCCGACGACCTCGCTCTGCTTGACCTCCAGGCTGATGCCGTTGACGACCGGACGGGCCTTGCCCCGGTACCGCTTCACCAGATTGACGGTGTTGATCTCCAAGGGGTATCTACTTCTTCCCTTTACGTTTGCCCGCGCCGGAGGCGGGCTTTTCGGGTATCGGCCGGTCGAGCGGCTTGACGTCGATCACCATGGTGTTCTTAGGCGTATCCCACACCATGACGCGGCTCACCAGATCCATCGAGTAGGTGTCCCCCTCCTTGCCTACAGTCGTCGTCTCCTTGACGCGCGGGTCCAGGAGCTTCGCATTCAGCGGTCCCAGCAGCGCAAGGACGCGCGCCTTATCGCCTGCCGTATAGGTCGCTTTGGCTGCCGTTCCATCGAGCTGCTGCAGCGCAGGCTCCGGCGCCTTCGCGGCTGAGAGCGCAGCTGAAGGAGACGCCTGGTCCGGCTCAGGCGAAGGCGCCGGCTGCTGGATGCGGAACGTCACGCCGCCGCCCGTCTCCGCCGCGACGATCTCGCCGGTTTCGGCGAGGCTCGCCTTGAACTGGCGCGTCTCGACGTGCGCCGCGGAGCGCGTCTTCGAGTCCGCCGTGTCAAGAAAGAGCGGCGTCGTGCCGTCCGACTGGACCTCGATCCGCTTGCCCGGCTCGTAGACTCCCTTATCGAAGCCGAGCAGCACGATCGAGCCGATCGTGAAAGGCGCAGGCACGGCGGCGACCGGGCCGCGCTTTGCGCGGTCCTGGTCCCCGGCATTATCGGCTGCGGCAGGCGCCGTGACGGCCGGCGCGGAACCGCCCGGGCGCGCGGGCGCGGGTTTCGGCGTGAAGGCGAGGCGCCGATGGTTCGGCGCGCCGCTTATCTCGAACCGCGTCACGGTGGTCTTGTCGCCAGCAGGCGGCTCTGTCATTACCACGCGCTCGGCCAGGAGCTTGCCGGGCCCGATCAGCGTGAGCGTATTCACCAGCGTCGCATCGATCTCGCCGTCCAGGGTGGTGCGGCCCTCTGCCGGATCGTAGGTCGCATCGCGGCACGTGCCGGTGACCTCCTCGCGGCCGGTTTCGGGCTGTCCGGCTGTCGTTCCAGCCTTGCCGACGGACTGACGCGCGATCGGCCGCAGGAAATGGTAGTGGACGCCGCGCTCCGCGCGGGCGTGGGCGATGCCGCCCTCCGGCGTGAAATCGCCCTCGACGTGTGGCGCACGCAGTTGTCCTTCCGGTGTCCCGGCCCGGCTCTTGAGGTCGGCGACCACCTCCTCGCCGTCGAATTTTGCAGACTTGCCGGCCTGGAAGATTCCCGTAACCCAGCGCGTAATGTGGACCGCGCCAAGCTGCGCGCCAGGATTTTGCGGGGCGGCGCGCCCGGGCTGCGCCGCCGTTCCGGGCTTGGCCGCGGGCTTCGGGCTGAACCGCAGGTCGTTGGTCGCGCTGTCGCCGGAGAGACTGTAGACATAAGGACCGGCCGAAATGTCGATGGTCACCGTGGAGGCCCGGAGGGCGCCCGGCCCGTCCAGTCGCGGATCGAGCAGCTCTGCGCGGACGCCCCCAGCAAGCAGGACCTTGCGCGCGGCACGCCGGTAGTCCGCCGATCCCGCCGTTCCGGTGACGCGGCGCTCGCCGAGCGGGGTGGTCTGCGTGATGGTATAGCGGACGCCGCCTCGCAGCTCGATCACCGACTTCGTGGCGCTCAGCGGCTCGATCAGCCTGATCGAGTCGGCGTGGACAATGAATCGCGCGCCACTGGCCTTGTCTGGCGCCTCGACGATGGTGTTCGGCCCCGTGAATTCGAGCGTGTTCGAATTGAATGGCGCCGTCAGCCGCTGGTATCCTCGCACCTCGATGTCGCCGTAGCGCGAGGACTTCGGCGGCTCCGGGTTCTTGCCTGCCGGGGGCTGCCCGGCCCGCGCGCCGCCCGCGCAAAGCAGCAGCACCGCCGCGCAAATCCCCGCCGCGCGACAGAGCGCGCCATGCGCGGCCGGCCGGCCAATTAGAAACCGCGACCTCATTCCATGCCCTCCCTGGGCGGTTACTCGACCGTCACCGTATTGTGCTCGAGGTCGTAGACGATCGTTCCGCCATCCTGCGTAAACGGAAGGCCGGCATCCTTCGGCCGCCGCTCGACGTGCGCGTGGCCCTGCGCAACGATTCTCGACGCCGCAATGTCCCACGTCATCCGGTCCGATGTCAGGACCGTGTCCTTTGGGTTGACGAGCGACGTCACGCGGCAGCCGCCGGTCGCGTATACCTTGTCCGCCTGCTGGTCCGCCCGGACGGTCGCGGCGACCACATTGGCCGCGTGGACGCCCTTCTGAAACAGCTTCGCGTTCACTCCGTGCAGCACGACTTCCGGACCGCCCACGCGCTTCAGAATTTCCCCCGTTTGCGCGTCCGCGAGCAGGACCGGAACCGGCGGTCCCTCGGGATTCTTCGGATCGCGCACGTACCAGGGCAGGTACCAGCCGGAGCCGTCGATCTTACCGATCTGGTCCAGCATGTGCGCCTGCTTGGCTGGCCCGGATAGCGCCTTTCCAGCAGGCTTCTTTGCCTTTGCGCCTGAGGCGGCCAAGTGTGTTTTAGCCGCATGCGCGACTTTCGCCCGATTGGAGGCGACGGCAGGAGGCCGCTTTCGCGCTGCCGAAGCCGTCTGCGCTACGGACGGACCGCACCCGGTGAGCGCGAGAAACCCGAGTGCAGCGCAGGCCGCCGCTATTTGACGGCTCGCGGGTGGCCGACCGGGCGCCCGGCGACTAAAGTCGCGGCTGACAGGACGATCGTCCGCCTGCGCGGACACGAGCGGCGGCGGATCGCGCTCTATATAGCGGCGAGCGGCGACTACGATGTCGGCGCAGGCCGACAATGGTCTCATCAGGCGCGGATTTAGTCGCCGGCCAATCACGCAGGGAGACGGCCGTTCTGTTCGGTCCACCGAAGGCGTTGCGGAGATGCCGCCAGGCGACGCAGCCACCCCCACGAAGGGATTGTTCATGCAGCACCCAAAACGGTGAGCGGGATCGTGCCGCTGGTGCGCCGCTCCACCGACCGCCGGAGCTGGCCGCACGCCGCCGCGATTGCGTGGCCGCGCGTCATTCGCTGCGTTACGACGCGACCGGAGCGCTCCAGCTCCGCGCGAAACTTCGCGACGGCCTCGCGAGAGGGCCGGCGAAAGCGCTGCGGCGTCTCGACATAGTTGAACGGAATAAGATTGACGTTGCCGGGCAGCCGCTTCGACTTCAGCAGCGCTCCGAGCTCGCGCGCCTGCTCCGGACTGTCGTTCACTCCGCCGATAAGCAGATACTCGAACGTCAGGTTGCGATGCGTCGCGCCCACGTAGTCGGCGCAGGCGTCCAGGATCTCATCGAGCTTCCACTTCCGCGCCGTCGGGATCAGCGTGGCGCGGAGCGCGTCGTTCGGCGCGTGGAGCGAGAGCGCCAGCGTCACCGGCAGGCTCTCGGCCGCCAGCGCGCGGATGCCCGGCACGACTCCGACGGTCGAGACGGTGAGATTGCGAAGCGACATTCCCACCTCGCCGCCAAGGAGCCGCAGGCTCCGCACAACAGCGTCCACGTTCCAGAGCGGCTCGCCCATCCCCATGTAGACCGCGTGGCTGATGCGCCGATCGCTCTCCGCCTGGAGCTTCAGCACCTGCCCGACGATCTCACCCACCGTCAGGTTTCTGGCCAGGCCGCCCTGCGCCGTCGCGCAGAAGGTGCATCCGGCGGGGCAGCCGACCTGAGTCGACAGGCATGCCGACACGCGATCGGGATAGGGCAGCAGGACGCTCTCGATTGTCTGCCCGTCCGCCATGGCGAGCAGATACTTGGCGGTCTCGTCGGCGGCCCGATCGACGTGCGCCACCTCCGGCAGGCCGACGACATACCGCTCCGCGAGGCGATAGCGCAGTCCGCGGGGCAGGTCCGTCATCGCCTCGATGGACGCGGCTCCGCGACGGTAGATCCAGGCTGCGATCTGGCCACCGCGATACGCCGGCTCGCCCGCCTCGACCGCGACGGCCTCCAATTCGTTAGTCGTCTGTCCGATTAAAGGTTGCATAGATTAAGGGACTGCGCAGACTGAACGGTCGCGCAGGTTAAACATAAAGGGACGTCCGAAGCTCTTGCGGTCATGCCGCGCGGATGGACATCCCTTCCTCATTATACTCGGCATTTCCCGGCGCTGTTCGCCGAGCTGGAGCCGGACATTACGCGAACCCGGCGTCCGCAGGAACCCGCGGACGCTCCCGCGCCGTTGTCCTGGCGACCGATCGACTTCCAGCGGAGCCGATCCTCAGAGCGCCCTGACGGTCCAGACACGCAATCGCCCTCCCGCAGCGATCGACGCCTGCGGGAGGGCGAAGGACTCGACAGACCGTCGTTACGGTTTGCGGTAGGTGGTCGCCCGCGGGTTCTGCGGAGGGAGCGACGGCACCGCCGGCCGCGCGGCCACGGCCGCCTCCGGAGTGATCAGGTCGTCGATGTCGCGGACGTCTTTCCTTGGCGAACCGTTGTTTCCGCCGCCGCCAATTCCGTTCCCGCCAGTGATCACCTGCGCGGCCATCAGCGTCTGCACCACGCGCATCACGTCGTCCGACCCGGAGGCCGCCGCGCTGTGGCCGCCTTCGCCGCTCGAACCGAAGTTCACGAACTGGCCGTTAGCGAGGGCGGCGGCTACCTCCTTCGTCAGCGCCGGCGCCATCTCCAGCCGCTTCAGGTCCAGATAGGCCTGTCCCGACGCCATCAGCGCCTCCGCCTTCATGCGGATTGCTTCGGCCTCCGCCTCAGCGACCGCGCGAATGCGCGCCGCCTGCGCCTTGCCTTCCGCCTCCATCTGGATGACGTTCTCCTCGGCGTCGGCGCGGGCCTGGGTGATCTGGCTCGCCGCCAGCTCGGCCTCGCGCTGCTGCCGCACCGCCGACTGCTTCTCCGCCTCCGCGCGCGCAATGGACGCGCCGTTGGAGGCGATCTGCATGTTCAGGTTCTTCTCCTGATCGTTAACCTTCTGCTGCGCCTCGAGCTGAGCGATGCGCGCGCGCTGCTCCTCCTGGGCCTGCACGACGTCTGCGCTCGCCTTGGCGCGGGCGGCCGATTCACGCCGCCTGGCCTCCGCGACCTCGCTAAGGACGGCCTTGATATTGAGACTGTTAAAGGTCAGCCCGAGGTCCAGCAGCTCGCGCGAGCAGGCGTCCTTGATGATTACTGCCAGCTCGTCGTCCTCGCCGCGTGTGGCCAGAGCCGCGGAGCCGGGTATCTCCGGCACGGCGAGCGCCACGCCCGCCGCCGGTCCGCTGCGCGCATTGAAAAGCTGGTCGTGCTTCAGCAGGTTGACGGCGCGCCTGCCCGCGGACGACAGTACGTCGGTCAGCGTCGAAAGCTGCTCCTGGACGTTCTTCGAGAAGAACTTGTTGGCGGCCGTAGTGACCATCTGGTCGACTTCGCCGACGCTGACGATTGCGGACGCCTTGACGGTCACCTTTACCGGCGCGGGCCGCCCGTTTGCATCCAAATCGGCCGTCTGGTCCGTAATCTCGATGTCGACGTTGATCGCCTGCGCCGGAATGACCCGGCTCACCGTGAGCAGCGGGATCATAAGGGCCTTGCAGGGACCGCGGTAGATCGACACCTTGCCGCCCGTCCAGCTTACGAGCCGGATTTCGC
>DATGJU010000172.1:0-9610 GCA_035295045.1 Chthonomonadaceae bacterium | reverse complement strand
CGCGAAACGTTCAGCCCGGTCTTGCCCAGTCGTGCGAATTCCAAGTCAGCCTCCGTGATGTTTGATGTTCGGGTATTCGGGTGTTCGGGTATTCAGGATGGCTGGCCTCCCGTGCCGGACTGTCCGCACGCCGAACACCCGATGCCGAACATCGAATGCCGTCAGGGTTTGCCGGCGGCGACTTCCGCCGGGGATCGGCGGGTCAGGCCGAAGATGAACGACTGGCGCTCCGTGAAGGGCTGAACCAGGTCGAAGTTCTCGAATGCCAGGCCGCCGGGGATCGGGTTGTGCGTCGCCCAGTAGACGCGGCGGCCGTTCACGCGGACGCGCAGTCGGGCGACGTCGGAGCCGTCCACCGGCTTGCGCCAGTACTGCGTGAGCGGGAAGCTGCCGCGATAGGCCCAGCCCGGCCCGGCCGGGTCCGGCGGGACCGCGTGCGGATCCTCCTCATCGGTGGTCGCGCAAACCAGCAGGTCGCCGCCCGGCATGCGCCGCATGCGGCTTGAAGGGAAGAAAGCCTCGGGAGTGAACTCGCGGCCGGTGAAATCCGGCCAGACCCTTTGGGATTCGACCGGCCCGCCGCGCAGCCAGAGGCGGCGCAGACGGCCATAGTTGCCCATGGTGGCGGTCAGAACGCAGGTCTCCATTGGCGCGCTGCCCGGCGCCGAAGAGGCGGTCAGGCGCAGCTCGCCGGGCCGGTCCGCGCGCAGCTCGAGGTCGACAATCACCTGCGCGCCATTCGCGAAGCGCTCGGTGCGCATGCAAACCGCGAGGCGCTCCACGCCGTCGACGGTCCGCAGCTCGCCCGGGTCCGGATCGCTCGCGGCGTCGCGGTCATGGGCGGCCGAGTAAGGCGTGTGATCGCGATTGGCGGCGTCCCGCTCATGCCCGGCAATGCCCGCCGCGCGGTCGAGCCTCGGAGCGGCGCGATTGCGCGCGCGCGCAACACCTTCGCCGGTCCAGAATATGCGGCCCGGCCTGCCGTCGGTATCGCTCTTCTCCAGCTCGCTGAAGCCGCGCCGGCCCTTCACGATCGGCTCTACGGCGATGAAGTTGACGAGGCCGACCGCCTTCCCGCCGTCGAGAATAGGGTAGCCGAGGCGCAGCAGGCCGCGCGGCCCGCCCTCGCCCGGCCCCTCGACGCTCGCGGGCCAGAGCGCGACCTGGATGCCGCCGCGGATGCCCCAGATCGGCCTGCGGTCGTCCGGGCCGGGCCGAATCCAGCCGTGGAAGGCCGCGCCGCCCGGCCGCCCGCGGGTCCGGGCATCTGCCGCGCGCGGCCAGCAGGCCGCCAGCGACGCGCCCGCCGCCATGGCTGTCCGCCGGGTGACACCGCGATTGTCGCTCATGTCCTTTTCATCGCCCCGATCCGACCGCGCCTGCCATTGCCGAGGCGCCGCAGCACGGTCGCCCTCTTATACGGCGCGGGCGCGCTGTCTCCTGCCGAGATGAGCCGATCGCCCGCACATGGCTGCTTTGCGGGCCCCGTTCGCCGGACGTTCCAGCGACAGCACGGCTGCCGAAGCGGCATGTCCCGGTATCGCGCAGCGGGCCGGCGTGCAGCCTGAGCCATTGCGTGCGGCCAGGCGAGCAGGAAGCGCGCGCCACGTGAGCGAACCAGCAGCCAGTAATCGCCGTTGCGCGGGCCGGCGCGCTGTGCCACAATAGCGCAATCAGGGAGAGCGATATGCCGCAGGAGCGAGAACCGCCCATCCGCGACTTTTCCGACCGCGGCGTCAACTGGCTGCTGGACCTGCCGCAGAACGTGCGTGGCATGCTGCGCCTGGCGCGGCCCGATCTGGCCGAGCAGGTGGACTTCGATCGGGCGGAGCGCGTCAACCGCTCCTTCATCCCCGACGACCTGCAGAAGCGCGAGGCCGATGTCGTCTACCGCGCGCCCTTCCGAAGAGGCCGGCGCTTCGTCTGGATCTACGTGCTCATCGAGCATCAGTCCAGGCCCGACCGCAATCAGCAGCGCCGAGGAGCAGGACGACCTGTTTGCGGTGCTGGACGATGCGATCGAGCATCACGCGGAGACGCGAGAGGAGGCGAAGATGACCGGAGCGGAGGTGTTGCTCAGGAAGGGACGCGAAGAGGGACGCGAGGAGGGACGCGAGGAGGGACGCGAAGAGGCGGTGCGCGACCTGCTCCTGCAATTGGGGCGCCTGCGCCTCGGCGAGCCGGACGCCGCGGCCACCGCCCGGATCGCGGAGCTGCGGGGGGCCGAGCGAATGAAGCTTCTCTGCGAGCGCGTCCTGGCGGTCGAGACCTGGGAGGACCTGCTGGCCGGCGAGTATCCTGGACCGGATTAGCCTGCAATGCGCGCTTCGGGCGCCGGCCTCCGCCCAGCATCTCCGGTGTGGCCGGACGCATCGAACGGGGGCGAGAATGATCCACAGAAGATGGGCAGCGGCATTCTGCGCGGCGGCGGCCTGCCTGGCGCAGGCTGCCCTCGCCGATAGCCTAGTCCGCACGCCGGACGCGCTTCGCCGGGCGGTGCGGAGCGCGAAGCCAGGCGCCGTCATCCGCGTCGCGCCGGGCAGGTACGGCGGCGGATTCTACTTCGAGCGCCTCCACGGCGGGCCGGAGCCCATCCGCATCACGGCGGCAGACCCGGCAGATCCGCCCGTGTTCAACGGCGGAGGAACGGGGCTGCACCTCGCGGCCTGCTCCGGCATCGAGCTGGACGACCTGATCGTCGAAGGCAGCACGGACAACGGGATCAACATCGACGACGGCGGCAGATACGACGCGCCGGCGACCGGCATCGTCTGCCGGCGGCTGCACATCCGCAACATCGGGCCGAGCGGCAATCACGACGGGCTGAAGCTCTCCGGCATCAAGGGTTTCCACGTCCTGGAGTGTACGATCGAATTCTGGGGCACGGGCGATGGCCAGGGAATCGATATGGTCGGCTGCCACGACGGCGTTATCCAAGGCTGCAGGTTTAGGCACACGGACGAGGAGGGCTGCGTCGGCGTGCAGACCAAGGGCGGCACGACCGACATCGTCGTACGCGGCTGCCGGTTCGAGCACGCCGGCGGCCGCGCCGTTAACATCGGCGGGAGCACCGGCCTGGAGTTCTTCCGTCCGCCGCTCAAGATGCTGGCAGGCAGGCCGCTGTCCGAGGCCGCCCGCATCACGGTAGAGCGAAACACGTTTATCGGCAGCGGCGCGCCGGTCGCCTTCGTGGGCGTCGACGGCGCGGTGGTGCGTAACAACACGATCTACCGGCCGAAGCGCTGGGCGCTGCGCATCCTGCAGGAGACGACGGCGCCCGGCTTCGTGCCGTCGCGCAAGGGCCGCTTCGAGAACAACATCGTCGTATTCCGGTCGGACGAGTGGGCCGGCGCCGTCAACATTGGGCCGAAGACCGCGCCGGAGACGTTCGGGTTCGCCGGCAACGTCTGGTACTGCGAGGACGCGCCGGCGCGCAGCCGGCCGGAGCTTCCCACGGCCGAAAAGGCCGGCGTCTACGGCAAGGACCCACTGCTGCGCGATCCGGCGCACGGCGACCTGCGGCTGCAGCCGGGCAGCCCGGCATCGCGAAGCGGCGCGAACGTCGCCCATTGATCAAGGGCGCCCCCTGATAGCTAATTGGTCGCCCGGAGCGGAACTCGGTTCAAACCCAACGACGTATTTGATCGGTCGTATTGGTGCGAAGCCGCCCGCACCAATAAGCGACACGTCGTACCGGGCATTGTCGAAGCCACGAGCGCTTCATCGAATAGGGCCTGGTCCGCTCAATCCTTCGGCCAATTCTTGCACACTTTGTGACTTTTGACCAATGCAGCCACGCATTTGGTAGAATCGGTGCATAATTACCAATGCTACAGAAATCCGGAACATATGTTCGATCAATAGAGGGCTATCGAACCTACATTCCCGCCGCGCTTCCACCAAACTTGACCCGCCTCAGTCCGGAAACTGAGGAGAAGATTGAGGAGGCGACGTTCCTCATGGGACAAGTGAAGATGTGCAGGCGTCTACTTCCAAACGCGAATCTTCTCATATATAGCTCATTGCAACGCGAGGCGCTGGCAAGCTCAACGATTGAGGGCACAATTGCGACGCCCGAGCAATTAGTGTTATTCCAACTTTCACAACAGTCCGATCGGTCGGAAGTTGGGGAGGTGGCGAACTACGGAGAAGCCCTTCGAACAGGCGTCGCCCAGATCGCTGACCGCGACCTTACCGTGGGGTTCATCCGGTCCCTACATCAGATACTTCTTACCGGGGTTCGCGGGCAGCAAGCCGCGGGTCAACTGAAAACGCGCCAGAACGCAATCGGTAATCCGACAGATACGGTCGATAGCGCCGCGTTCGTTCCTTGCCCGCCAGAGCGAGTCGCGGAACTCATGGAGGCGCTGGAGCAATACCTTACGGGGCATAACAGGGAGCCTAAAGTAGTGCAATGCGGACTTGCACACCACCAGTTCGAGACGATCCACCCTTTCTCGGATGGGAACGGCCGCATAGGCCGATTGCTCATTGTACTGCATCTGATTAAGCTCGGACTCCTCGACGCGCCGCTCATTTATCCCTCCGTATATTTCGAACGTACCAGAAAGCAGTATTATGCCTCTCTTCAAGGGGTGCGCGAGACGGGGATATGGGACGACTGGCTCGCATACTTCGCGGAGGCTCTGATCGAATCTTGCGGTAGCACGATCGCGTTCACTGAGGCACTGCGATCACTTCAGGATGAGCTTCACGCACGTGTATCAGATATACGCGCGCGCGCAAGTGTTGTGCAAGTCCTGAATAGCTTATTTGAGGAGCCATTTCAGTCGGTGCGACAGGTGGCCGACCGGTTGAACATTACGCCCAAGACCGCGCTGAACGCGTTGGAAACTCTATGTAGTCACCACATTGCTGTCGAGGTCAGCGGGCGAACGTGGAAACGAGTTTATGCCTGCTCCGCTGTGTTGAACCTTGTATTCGGCATTGATTTCAAAGTACCGACAGAATAGCCGCTCGCAAGACGAACATATGATCTGCCCCAAACGGAAAACGCGCAAGTGATGCAGGGTGCACGGGTAACGAGGCGCCGATCGGGAGCGCGCTAAAACGCGCAGGCGCGCCATAAGGAACCAAGAACACACTCGTCCCCCGGCTGCAGCGTCTGCACCCGGGGGACGAAACGAACTCACACGCTAATTGTTTTATACTTCCGAGGCGCTGTGCGCGCTGGTACCAGGCGTTCGGCTTAGCGCGAATTCGCCGCGCACGCCGTCTCGCGTCTTCGCAGGCTGCACTCCGGCCCATTCCTGCACTTGCCGCGACATCATGCCGATTAACCGGTCAGCGCCGGGCCTCGTCTAAATGACCAGGTGGCGTCATCCTCGTCCTTCCTGTTGAATAGGTCTCCACGAACGTCTAGCGGTGTACCGTGTCTGTTCCGTGGTCCTACCTCCTTTGGAATGTTCTTGGCCCGCCGATCTGCTGCGTCAGCGTTGCCACCTCGACGGGAGATTTCTCTCAACCCTCTTGGTTAACTCTATTATGGGCCGCGCCCCGCCTCAAGTCAACCCCTAAATGGCCGATTCAGGCGGGCCATTGGTAACCAGACTTAAGTCTACTGATAAAGCGATTGGATCGGCGCGGCTACGGTGTCAGGAATCGCTCGAAGAAGGCGTAGATGTCTGCGTTCGAGTCCGGTGTCGGGCGGTGGTCCGGCCGGTTGGTCATGGCGACGTGGTCGTGGACGTGCAGGAGCCGGTCGATCTCGATCCGGTGATTGAGCGCGGTCCAGCGGGATGGCGTATCCTCCGATCCGCCGGAGACCAGGAACGGGCGCGGCGCGATAAGCGCATGGATCTCGTGCAGATCCCGGCCCTCCTCGATCATCCTGCGGTACGCGCCGGTCCGTGGGCTGTCCGAGGTGATCGGGCCCGGCTTTCGCGTGAGCGCCGCATCGAGTCCCAGATACCATGGCTCCCAGTAGTTGATGTTCGGCCGCGACTCGTCGAACATGATGCCCGGATCGCTGGTGACGACGCAGGCGAACCGATCCCACAACGCTCCCGCGAACATCGACCATTTGCCGCCATAGCTGTGTCCGATCACTCCGATCCGGCTGCGATCGACGTAAGGCAGCGAGGCCAGCGCGTGCCAGCAGTTCGCCGCTACGCAGGCGAGGTGCGAGAGCGGCTGGCACCTGGCGCCGGCCAGCTCGGGCTTGCGCGCATCGCCGCCGGGCGCGCCGATGCTGAGAGTGACGAAGCCGCGCCGCGCGAGCTGGCTTCCGAAGTCGCACGTCGGATTCGACGGATTGAGTCCGAGCGAGGTCTGCGGCTCGTAGAAGGCCACGAGGACTGCCGGGAATGGGCCGCGGCCGTCCGGTACGAGCAGCGCCGCCTCCTGGATGAGGCCGCGGGCATACTCCATGTGCGTCGTGTGCACCGTGTGGCCGTCCGCCTTTTTCGATCGGAGCACCGCGACCTGCGGCGAGGCGATCACCGCGGGCCACGGTCCCATCAGGCGCGTCCATTCGGCGAGGATCTCGCGCCGCCGCGCCTGCCATTGCTCGGCCCTGCCTACCCTCCGCCCGTCCTCGAACAGCAGCGGCGAGCGGTACCCGCCAAACTTCCCTACGAATTCGGGCGGCGGCGCAAAGGCGAGCGTCATCCCAACACCCTCTCATGCAGGATACGGCCGCAGGCCAAGGATCGAGTCCCATTCGGCCAGATCGAGGCCGTCGACGTACCGGCAGTGGAACTGCTCCAGGAAGACCTGGTCCCATTGCGGCACTACGGTCTTGATCTCGTCCGGCACGGCCTGGATCAGCTCGGCGTAGGCGTGCTCCAGCAATCGGTAGCCGGAGGTCTCCGTGCCGACGAAGCGCGGGTGCGGCCGGATTACGCCGTCTGCGACCATGGTCTCGTCCAGCACGTCCGCCATCCGGTCGAGCAGCGCCAGTTTTCGCTCCCACGGCGATCCCAGCGCGACCGCCTCCTCGACAAGCGGGCGGAGCGGGGCGTAGAGCCGCGGCAGCCACGCGAAGTGCGCGATGAGCCACTTGTCGTACGGGGCGTACCGCCGGTCGAGCAGGAAGGCGAGCTGTACGCCGAGCCGGATCGCGGTCGCGAAGCGCGTCGTCGCGTAGAAGGCGTCGCCGCGGAGCAGCGCGCGCTTGAGCGCATACGTTCCCATGCCGGAGAAGTAGCGGCACAAGTGCGCAATCCGGCGCAGCCGGACCGGCTCCGGGTAGTACGCCGCGAAGGCCGCGCGCACCGCCGTAAATCGGCCGTCCGGATCGTGCCACACCTCGCCGTTGGTGACGTGGAGGATGTCCTCTTCGGGTATCCCAAGCCATTCGGCGTAGGTTTGCGGCGGCCGCTCCAGGCCGATCGTGCGCGCCAGGAAGGCCGGCAGGCTGTCCGGCGCGAGGCCCGCGCCCGCGATGTGGCCGGATCGGAGCGCGTGTCCGCGATAGCTGGAGGGCAGGCGCGCGCCAACCACGCGCAGCAGACCGTCGCGGCGGGCGGCGAAGAGCTCCGCGGGCATCAGCGCGTCGATGCGGAGGCCGAAGTGGTGATCGCGAGAGTAGGCGTCGTCCAGCCCGTAGGCCTCCGAGCCGTAGCCGAACAGCCCAAAGGCGGTGTGGGCGGCGACGTCCGGCAGCTCCCGCTCGACGATCGGAAGCACGATCTCGCGGAAAAACTCGCGGCTGATATCGGTGATGGACTCGGTCATGGCTGACGTGGCTCGGCCGCTTGTCGGGGCGTCGGGGGCACAGACATTCGAACGCGAATGAATTCACCGCCCACGTTTCATCTCCTCCTTGGCGCGCCACCGACCCCGCTACGCCCCGCGGGGCGCCGCTGCCGTGCCGTAACGCCGGTCCCACAAGGCATGCTATAATTCGCATACAAGTCCTGCGATCCGAGGAGAGCTCCTGACGATGAAAGCTATCACGATGCCGGCGCTGCTCTGTGCGCTCGGCGCCGCCACGGTGGCGGCAGCGCAGACGCCTCCGCACGGCCCTGCGCGCAAGCCGTCCGCTCCCGCCCAAAAGGAGCCTGTAATCGACAAGCGCGCCGTTGCACTGCTGCTGAGCAACCAGAAGGCCATGCTCGCGCTAAAGAGCTACTCCGCGGAGTGCAGGACCACCATCACGAACGAGCCTCGCCCGGCGTCGGGCGCCGCCAGGTGGTACATGCTGTCCAGGGTGACGGAGACGAAGCCGAACAAGATTCGATACCAGGCGTGGGAGTCGATCGACGACCTGCCGGCGAAGGGATGGCGCGCGCCCGACGCCGTCCCGAAATACGCGTTCGTGTGCGACGGCAGCAAGGGCTGGAAGCAGTTCGGCAAGGCCTACCACGTGGATCACGACGTCAGCCCGGAGCAGATCCACACGATCCAGGAGCCCTGGTCCGGCTTCTACACGGCCAACGACTCGATCTACACGATAACGGGCGCGTCGCGCGCCGGAGGCGCACTGCGCGACCTGCGGCTTGCCGGGAAGGAGAGCGTGGACGGCACGCCATGCAGCAAGATCCAGGTCGTCGCAACGGGCACGGACAACGGCAAGAGAGTCACCAGCCGGACGACGTTCTTTATCGCCGCGGACGGCCTGGTCCGGCGCAGCATCGCGCGCGTAGAGCTGAGCGACCACACGGCCTCGACGCGCGACTCCACGCTGACGCACATCACGATGAACCGTTCTCCGGGCGCCGGAGCCTTTGTCTACGTCCCGCCCAAGGGAGTCACATCGGACGAGGCCGCCGAAAAGCGCGCCTCCACGCTGCGTATCGGCTCCCCGGCGCCCGCGTTCGACGCTCTCGACGCGCATAAGCACAAGGTCAAGCTGGCGGATTTCCGGGGCAAGGTGGTCGTCATCGACTTCTGGGCCTCGTGGTGCGGCCCCTGCATGGCCTCCATGCCGCACACCCAGCAGGTGATAAAGAGGCTGACGGCGCAGCACCTGCCCGTGGCGCTGCTCGCCGTGGACGACGGCGAGCCGCGCGGCGACTTCGACGCGTGGGTCGCGAAGGCCGGACGCGCGTATCCGTCGCTCACCTTCGTCCACCGGCCGCCGAGCCAGGAGATCAGCGGGAGCCTCTACCGTGTCGCCGGTATTCCGACGCAGTTCGTCCTGGACAAGAAGGGCATCATCCGGGCCGCGTTCGCCGGCTACGGCGGCCCGACCGACAACCTGGAGAAGGCCATCCGCGCGGCGCTGAAGTGACGTGCGCGGGGTGACCGCCCTCGGGCCGGCTCGGCGCCCTCACCCCCAAAATCCCCCTTTCGCAATTCTGGGGGAGGGGGACTTTGCTGTTTGGCGGGTTGCGCTGGCTCTGCGAACCTCAACCCCCGAGGCCCCTGAGCCCGCTCGGCGTCCTCACCCCCTAAGTCCCCCTCTCCCGTAGGGCTCGTTCCACTCGCGTGGAAGAGGGGGACTTGGCTGGTTGGCGGGTTGGGCTCGCCGGGCGCGGTTACCGGAGTTAGAGGGCGCGAGCGCTGAGATACTCTCTCAGCTTGCTTGCGTATTGCGGGAAGGCGATCTCCGGCTCGGCGATCTCCGGGTGCCAGCGCTTTTCCCACTCCAGCGCGATCGCGCCCGCGTAGCCGCCGGCCAGAATTCCGTCCAGCATCTCGAAGA
>DATGJU010000171.1:0-2184 GCA_035295045.1 Chthonomonadaceae bacterium | reverse complement strand
CGACAGCGCACAACAAGCAGGAGGGAAACCGCGTCAAGGCGGCGTAGTAAACAGATGTACCACCTCCTAACTTCCCACTGACATTGGGACATCCTCTTTAGCGATAAAACGTGATTTAATGGAAAATAAATCGACGAACTTGCAAAAATAATTGCCGGACCGAACCGATCCAGCCAAGGACAGCAACTTTGAGAACATCATCCTCGCGCGCCCAATCCCTGTTCGCCGGTCTGCCAGCGCTCACTCTTCCCGCCGCCGGCGCGCGCCCATCTGCCGCCGCGCCGCGGCTGCCGGTCAACGCGCACATCCACCTGCCGCCCAACTTCTCGGCCTTCGATACGGTGGAGCAGGCGGTCGGGCTGGCCGCGGCGGAGGGCATTGCGGCGCTCGGCGCGAGCAACTACTACGACTACACGGTCTACCAGGAGTTTGCGGAGCGGGCCGCGGGTGCGGGGATTGTGCCGCTGTTCGGCATCGAGATCATCACGCTGGACGAGGGGCTGGCCGCGCGCGGTGTCAAGATCAACGATCCCGGCAATCCGGGCAAGATGTACCTGTGCGGCAAGGGGATATCGCGCTTCGATCCTCTATCGCCGGAGGCGCAGGCGCTGCTCGGCACGATCCGCACGAAGGACGCGGAGCGGATGGCCGCGATGACGCAGCGGCTCGCGGAGCGATTCGCCGCCGTGGGGCTGGAGACCGCGCTGGATGCGGACGCCATCAAGGAGCAGGTGGTCCGGCGGCACGGATCGCCGAAGAGCACTGTCTATTTGCAGGAGCGGCACGTGGCGCAGGCGTTCCAGGAGAGCCTGTTCGAGCGGCTCGCGCCTGGATCGCGCGCGGACCTGCTGGCCCGGCTCTTCGGCGCGCCGCCGAAATCTTTGGATAGCGCGGCCGTCGTGCAGAACGACATTCGCTCGCACCTGATGAAGGCCGGCAAGGCCGCCTACGTTGAGGAGACCTTCGTCGGTTACGAGCATGCCCGGGCGCTCATCCTCGCGCTGGGCGGCATCCCCTGCTACCCGACGCTGGCTGACGGCGCCTCGCCAATCTGCGAATTCGAGGCGCCGATCGAACGGCTGCTCGCCGAGATTGCGGCGCGGGACATCCACTGCGCCGAGCTGATCCCGGTGCGCAACCAGCCGGAGGCGCTCCTTCGCTACGCGACCGGGCTGCGGCGCGCCGCCCTCATGGTGACCGCAGGAACGGAGCATAATACGCGCGAGTCGCAGCCGATAGCGCCGGCCTGCGTGAACGGCCAGCCGATTCCGGACGCGGCGCTCGACATCTTTTGGGAGGGGGCGTGCGTCGTCGCCGCGCACCATTACCGCGTATTTCGCGGCCAGCCGGGCTTCGTGGACGAAGCGGGCCAGCCCAATCCCGCCTACGCGACCGCGGAGGGGCGGATCGCGGCATTCCGCGCGCTCGGCGAAGAGGTAATCCGCGAGTTTCGACGCATGCATCCGGCCTAGGCGCCCGGCACAGAGCCCGGGGTTACACGTCCTCCCCGTCCGGTCCGACCTCTGGCTGTGCGGGCTCCTCCGGTGGGAACTCCACGCCCGTGTAGATATCCCTCAGCGGTAGCTCGCAGGGACTGCCGGCCAGGTGTACGACGGCGGTTGCGCCGAGGCCCCTGGCCGAGCGATACTCCCACGAATCGTCGTCCCGGCCGCGCGTGAACCACTCAACGAAGGGATTGTCCTGGTGGACGAGAACGTACACCTGCATGGAGGCCAGGGTTTGGTAGGCGAACCACTTCGTGCCGCGATCCCGCCGCTCGGAGCTCTGCGATAGGACCTCGACGACCAAGGTCGGATTCGCCAAGTTTACGGTGCGCCGCACCTTCTGGTAGGCCGGCTGGCCGCAGACGGCGGTGAAGTCCGGGTAGTAGTACCGGTTGGCGATCTCAATCCGGACACGCATGTCCGATGAGTAGCCCTGGCAACCAGATCGCCGCAGATGAGGCGCGATGGCAACCCCGACGTTGAAAGTCACTATCGCGTGCTCCGGACTGCCTCCGGCCATTGCGACAATGACGCCGTCGTCGTACTCGCTCTTGCATTCGGCATCCCGCTCCTGTTCAAGGTACTCTTCGGGCGTGATATACCGGCGATGTTCTAATGCAACCACCGCTACCCCCCTTCGCGCACTTGACCCCAGCGTTGTCCGCGGAGCCGGCGCTCG
>DATGJU010000170.1:0-13734 GCA_035295045.1 Chthonomonadaceae bacterium | reverse complement strand
AGGCTTGCATCCGGTAGTAGTCGCGCTGGGTAAAGGGCTCCAGCTTGTGGTCGTGGCAGCGCGCGCACTGCAGCGTGATGCCGAGGGTGGACGAGACGAGGATCGTCTGCGTATCGTTCAGCATCCGCACCTGGTACTCGGTGAACTGGTGCGCGTTGAAGTCGTCTCGCGTGGCGTCCACGGCCGTGCGCAGGAAGCCGGTCGCTGTTACGCACTCCTCGATGGCCGGCGTCCAGGCCGCGTGGTGATCGACCAACTCGTCGCCGGCGATCTGCTCCCGCAGGAACTGGTCGTACGGCTTGTCGGCATTGAGGCTGCGGATCACGTAGTCACGGTAGCGCCAGGCGTTCGGGCGAATGCGATCTTCCTGGAGCACGCCCTCGCTGTCCGCATAGCCGGCCGTGTCCAGCCAATGGCGCGCCTGGGCCTCGCCGTAGCGCGGATCGGCCAGCAGCCGGTCGACAATCTTCTCGTATGCGTTCGGTGCGCGATCCGCGAGGAAGGCATCGACCTCGGCCGGGGTCGGCGGAAGGCCGATCATGTCGAACGTGACGCGCCGGATCAGCGTCCTGCGGTCGGCCGGCGGCGAGTAGGCGAGCCCCTTCGCCTTCAGCGCCGCCAGCAGGAAGCGATCGATCGGCTCGGGGGCCGTGCCCGGCGGCGGATTCTGCGCGATCGGCGGCTTGAACGCCCAGTGATTCGCGGTAGCCGGTAGCTGGTGGATGGTAGTTGGTAGCTGGTTCCTGGTTCCTGGTTGCTGGCTGCTGGTCGCCGGCTTTTCGCGGCCGGATGCCGGCGAGGCCGCGCGTGGTGACGAATTGGCGCGCCCCTGCGCGACCGCGGGAGCGGCCGAGAGCAGCATAGGGAACGCACCCACCGTGGCGACCAGAAACATCGCAGCAATGCGCCGCGCGTCGGAACCGCATCGGACCCGGCACGAATCGGCACGCCTGCGGCCGTGCAGCGACTTGTGGTGTTCTTCGACGTGCGCCTTCATTGAAGTTACTACCAACAGCCGGTGAATAGATTCGCCCCAGACGTTGCAGCCGGCCACGATTAGAGAGCGGTGCTAGGTGACTACTGACTGCCCTGCATGGTTTGTCGGCGAAATAGTTCGCGCCGAAAGGGCAGCCGTTGGCACACGTACGCGCAATGACTTGACGAACACGTTACCGGCGACTTTGTCGGCGAAGGCCGACTACCGTTTTGTTAGGCGCGACTTCAGTCGCCCACCATCGGGCGGTCAATCCTGCCCCACGCGTCGAGCGCCCATTGGAACGGTTGCGTTTCGCCCATTGTACCTAAATAGCGACCGCGAAAACGAAATGAAGCCCGACGTGATCGCAAACCTGCGCGCAATCCGCACCGGTATCACCGCGCTCGCCGTCGACGCCATCGTGAACGGCGCCAACACCTCGCTGCTCGGCGGCGGCGGCGTCGATGGGGCGATACATCGGGCCGCCGGGCCGGAACTGGTGCATGCGTGCCGGCTGCTCGGCGGCTGCAAGCCCTGCGACGCCAAGGTGACGAAAGGGTATCGCCTGCCGGCACGCTGCATCATCCACACCGTCGGGCCGGTCTGGCGCGGCGGCACGCAGGGCGAGCGGGACGTACTGGCCCCCTGCTATCGCCGCTGCATCGAGGTCGCCGCCGCGCCCGGCATCGAGACGATCGCGTTTCCGAGCATCAGCACCGGCATCTACGGCTACCCGATCGAGCAGGCCGCCCGGATCGCCGCCGCCACCGTCCGCGCCGCGCCGCCCGCCGCGCCCGCCATCCGCGAGGCGATCTTCTGCTGCTTCTCCGAGAGCGACCTGGCGGTCTGTGAGAGACTCCTGGCCTAGGGCGCGGGCCGTTCGCGGCCGGGCGCAGCCGGCGACCGGTGATTTTCGCCGCCCGGAAGGGAATCGCAGCCCGAATTGTGAATCCCGCTCGTATGAAGCTTCGATCGCCAGCCCGCCGACTGTTCCGCCCAATCCTTTTGTTCTGCCTGCCGGCCGCCTTCGTGCCGGGGCTGGCCGCCGCCGCGAACGCGCAGAGCGCGCTCAAGGAGATACGGGCGCACAAAGAGCTGGTCATCGCCACTGACGCGACCTATCCACCGTTCGAGTCGATCGACAAGGGCAAGATCGCCGGCTTCGACGTGGACATCGGCAACGCAATCGGCAGGCAGATCGGCATTCCGGTGCGCTGGATCAATCTGGAGTGGTCCGGCGTGCTGGCCGCGCTCGAAAACCACAAGTGCGACCTGGTCATGTCCGGCGTCACCATCACGGACGAGCGCAAGAAGAAGGGTTACGCATTTTCGCGGCCCTACTTTCTCTCCGGCCAGGCCATCGTCCGCCGCAGAGGTGACGCCGCCGTCCAGTCGCTCGCCGACCTGAAGGACAAGATCGTCTCCGTCCAGATGGAGACCACGGGGCAGTTCGCCCTGGAGAAGATCGGCGTTCCGCGCTCGCACATCCTGAAGTTCGACACGCTCCAGGAGGGCCTTCTGGACGTGCGAAACGGCAAGGCGGCCGCGTGCGTGGCCGACATGCCGGCGCTGCACGAGAACCTCCGTCAAGGCTACTCCGAGCTGGAGATCGTGGGCGGCGTGTTCAAGGAGGAGAACCTCGGCGTGGTGGCGCGCCAGACCGACTCCGACCTTCTGGAAGCCGTGAACCGCGCCATCGAGCAGGTCATGCTCGATGGCGACTACGCCAGGGCCTACTCGACCTGGATACACGAGCCGCCGACAACGGCGCTCCTCGCCGAGCTGGACCGCGTGAAAGGCGACGGAACCACTCCGGCCGACAAACTGCCTATCGGCGACTCGGTCGCGACAGCGCCGCAGGCAGCTGCGCAGCCCGTCTCGTCGTTCACGATCCGCTGGAGCCTGCTTCGCGAGGCGATGCCGCGCCTGCTGGCCGGCGCCAGTCTCACGCTCGAGCTGACACTGTTCACGCTCATCCTCGGCGTTACGGCGGGGCTCGTAGTGGCGCTCTGCCGCATTTCGCCGGTACCACCCCTTCGCTGGCTCGCCACTGTCTACGTGGAGATCGTCCGCGGGACGCCGCTGCTCATGCAGATCTACGTCATCTACTTCGTGCTGCCGGTCTTTCACATCTCGCTAAACTCGTTCGTGTCCGGCGTCATGGCCCTGAGCCTCAACGCAGCGGCCTACATATCCGAGATCTTCCGGGCCGGCATCGAGAGCATCGATTCGGGCCAGATGGAGGCCGCGCGCTCGCTCGGTCTCGACTACGGCGGCGCAATGCGCTGGATCATCCTGCCGCAGACGCTGCGCCGCGTCCTGCCGCCGCTGACGAACGAGGCGGTCGCGCTCCTAAAGGACTCGTCGCTGGTCTCGGTGGTGGCGCTCGCGGAGCTGATGCGCGTCGGCAAGGAGGTCGCGACGACGTCCGGCTCGCCAACGACGCTCTATCTCGGCGTCGCGCTGCTGTACCTGGTCATGACGCTGCCGCTCACCTTCCTGGTCCGGTGGCTGGAGCGCGCATGGCAGCCGATCAGCCGCCAGCAGACAGCCCTCGCCGGCACGGCCGCCGCCGCGGGAGGTGTGCGCCCACTATGATCGCTGCAGCCGGGATTCAGCCCGATTGCGCGGCGCAGAAGCGCCGGCATTGCGCCGGACTCGGCCGCGGCGACGCGCCCCTGGCTGGCCTCGCCGATCCTGTCGGAGCTATGGGTGCCAATTGGCTTATAGGTCCTATTAGTCCAGTCGCACGCTCGCGCCGGATCCGACCCGTGTCTGGCAAAGGCGGCTCGCGACGATGACCACCACTCAAACGCCCACCATTCTTGCGATAAGCGACCTGCACAAGGCATTCAGCCGGCCCACAGTGCTCAGCGGCATAAGCCTGGAGGTGCGGGAAGGCGAGGTCGTCGCGCTTATCGGCGCCTCCGGCAGCGGTAAATCGACCCTGCTGCGCTGCGTCAATCGCCTTGAGACGCCGACCGCCGGCTCCGTACGCTTCCGTGATACAGAAATCTCGCCCGCCAACCTGAACGCCATGCGGCGGGAGATCGGCATGGTCTTCCAGCGATTCAATCTGTTCCCGCACCTTACTGCGCTGCAAAACGTGACCCTCGCGCCGCGCAAGGTGCTCGGGGTTGCGGCGGAGCAGGCTGCCCGAGAGGGCCGCGCGCTTCTGGAGCAGGTGAAGCTCTCCGCGAAGGCGGACTGCTACCCGGGCGAGCTCTCCGGCGGCCAGCAGCAGCGCGTGGCGATCGCCCGCGCGCTGGCGCTCCGGCCCGCGCTGCTCCTGTTCGACGAGCCGACCTCCGCCCTGGACCCGGAGCTCGTCGGCGAGGTGCTGGAGGTGATGCGCGACCTTGCGCTTCAGGGCCGCACCATGCTGGTCGCCACGCACGAGATGGGCTTCGCGCGCGAGGTGGCCAACCGCGTCCTCTTCCTCGACGGCGGAAAGATCCTGGAGGAGGGTCCGCCGGAGCAGGTATTGGAAAACCCGCGCGAAGAGCGCACGCGCGCGTTCCTGGCGAGGGTGCTGAACCGGTGATCGGGTGATGCCTATCGGTTGGCCGCCGTTGATAGCGGGCGAGATGCCCGTTCGCCGAACGCCGCGTTCGCCGGGCGCGGGCTGTCGTCGGACTGAGCCCCGCAGTTGCCGCCGGGCTGAACCCCGCGGCTGGGTAGCCTTCGGCTCATCGCCCGCCTGCGCGGGCGAGCCCTCTAGCGGCGGACGGCATGGGATGCAGTACTAACCGGACGGGTCAGGGCCGGAGCACGTTCAGCCGAGCAATATACCTTCTAGCGGGACCTGGGATCGTATGCTCCTCGTCGGCGAAGACATCGAGCGCGACCTGTATCGGTTCATAACTGGCGCCTGCTTGGAGCTCGACTGCACGCCGCTCGCGGTGAACGGAATGCCGGACCATGTCCACGTCCTCATGTCGCTTTCAGCTACCATCGTGTAGCTGACATCGTCGAGCGGGTGAAGGGAAGCTCGTCTCGGTTCGTCAGCGACAGACTGCGTCCGAGCGAGCACTTCACGTGGCAGGGCCACTACGGCGGCTTCACAATGAGCGCCCGCGAGAAGGAAAGGGTGCGCCGGTACATCGAAAACCAGAAAGCGCACCATGCATCCAACACCTTGTAGCCGTCCGCCGAGGAGACATCGGAAGAAGACGAGCCAAAACCCTTGCAGCTGCACGAATGGACGCTAAACAGTTCGCCCGCGCAGGCGGGCGATGGGCCATAGGCCACACAGCCGCGGGGTTCAGCCCGACGGCAACCCGCGCGGGGTTCGGGTACCCGCTTGCCGGTGCGGTGGCAACCCGCAATCGTTCGGCAACTCGCCCGATCACCGATCGGTCCCGCAGTTTCCGCGAAGGGCAATATCGTTGCGACGAACACTCCATGGGACAATAATCCTCGCCGCCATCCTCACCCTCGCCGCGGCAACCCTGTCCCGGGCGCAGGAGGCGCAGACGATCCTCATTCAGGGCGGGACCGTCCTGGACGGGACCGGCCGGCCGGGGCACGTGAAGGACATCCGGGTGCTGCGCGACCGGATCATCGCCATCGGCCGTCTGAAGCAGCAGCAAGGGGAGCGCGTGATCGACGCGCGGGGCATGGTCGTTTCACCAGGTTTCATCGACACGCACAGCCACGCGGACGGCGGCCTTCTGGAAGACCCGGACGCGGAAACGCAGGTTCGACAGGGCATCACCACGTCCGTCGTCGGACAGGACGGAAGCTCCCACTTCCCGCTGTCCGACTGGTTCGGGGAGCTGGAGCGGAAGCACGTCGCGCTCAATATCGCGAGCTTCCTGGGACATGGAACCGTTCGGCGGCAGGTGATGGGTGACGGATACAAGCGAACGTCCACGCCGGACGAGGTGAAGCGCATGCAGGAGCTGGTGCGCCAGGAGATGCGCTCCGGCGCGCTCGGCGTATCGTCCGGCTTGGAGTACGACCCCGGCTTCTACTCCAGCACGGAGGAGCTAATCGGCCTCGCGCGGGCCTCCTCGCCCTTCGGCGGCATCTACATCAGCCACGTGCGCGACGAGGGCAACGATGCGCTCAAATCCTTCTCGGAGCTGATCCGAATTGCCGCCGAGGGGCACGTGCCCGCCCAGATTTCGCACATCAAACTGGACACGCAGCCTGTCTGGGGCAAAGCGGGCGACGCCCTGCGCCTGATGGCCGACGCGCGGCGCCGAGGCCTCGACATCTCCGCCGACGTCTACCCCTACCTCTACTGGCAATCGACCATCATGGTCCTGATCCCAAGCCGCGATTGGGATAACCGGGCACTGTGGGAAAAGGGCCTTGCGGACGTGGGCGGACCGGAGCACGTACTGCTGACGACCTACTCGGCGCGTCCGGAGTGGCAGGGCAAGACCATCGCGCAGATCGCGACGCAGACCGGCAGGGACGCGATCGACGTCATTCAGGAGATCGTCCACACGGCCCACGATCCGGGCAAGACGGCCAGTGAGGGCGTGGTGGTGACGGCAATGACGGACGCGGACCTGGACGCCTTCATCGCCGACCCGCACATCATGTTCTGCAGCGACGGGGGCCTTCACGGCTCGCACCCGCGCGGAGCAGGCTCCTTTCCGCGCGTCCTCGGCGTCTACGTACGCGAGCGCCACGTGCTCACGCTGCCGCAGGCGGTCCACAAGATGACCGGCCTCCCGGCGCAGCGCATGGGCTTCCGCGACCGCGGCCATATCGCGCACGGCATGAAGGCGGACATCGTCGTGTTCGACCCCGCGACAGTTCGGGACACGGCGACGACGGCCAACCCGCAATCGCCGCCCGTCGGCATCCCCTACGTCTTCGTCAACGGCCAGCTCGTCGTCGACAACGGCGCCGTCACCGGCCGCCATCCCGGCGCCGTCCTGCGTCACGAATCGCCGCCCGAAACTATGAAATGAGTCGCGCGTAGACCGCCGGATCCACATTGCCGCCGCTGATAACGCAGCAGACGCGCTTGTCGGCGAACAGCCGCGGGGTGTGCAGGACTGCGCCCAGACTGAGCGCTCCGGTCGGCTCCGCCTTCATATTGGCGGCCGAGAAGAGCGTCCGCACCGCCTCCGCGATCCGCTCCTCCGGAACCTCCACGATCGAGGCCAGCCCGTCCTTCAAGATCGCCCAGTTGTGCCGGCCAAGGCTGAGCGTCCGCGCGCCATCGGCGATCGTCTGCGGCTCCGCCCCGTTGGCGATCAGCGCGCCAGCCCGAAGCGACCGGGCCGCGTCGTTGGCGAGCAGTGGCTCGGCCCCGACCACCTCGATTGGGGAGCCGCCCGCCCGCAAGCCCTGCACGAGGCCGGCGGTGAGGCCGCCCCCGCCGACCGGCGCGACGACCAGATCCGGCGGCTCCGTCAGCGCGGCGATCTCGCGCCCGAGCGAGCTGTTTCCGCGGATGACAAGCGGGTCGTCATAAGCGCTCGCGACGTAGGCGCCGGGATGCTCCGCGGCGAGCTGCACAACGCGCGCGCTCCGGCTGATTGCGCCGACGTCGATCAGATCAACGACGCCGCCGTATTCGGCCACGCTAAGCACCTTGACCGCGGCGCTCGTGTTCGGCATCACGATGATGCTCCGCTTGCCGAGCAGCGCGCATGCGTACGCCAGGGCCTGCCCGAAATTGCCGGACGACGCGGCGATCATCAGCTCAGGCTCGACGTTGGCGGCGACCTCCAGCGCGGCACGGAACTTGAAGCTGCCGGTCCACTGAAACGCCTCGCTCGCCAGCGTCAGCGCTGCCAACCCCAGGCTCGCCGCCAGTCGCGGCATCTCGATGATCGTCGTGGGACGAATCGTTATCGTCATAGTTGCTCCGTTTATTGTGGCTTGTGGCTTGTGGCTTGTGAACCGTTGCGCGTCACTCGATTTCAAGGTCAGCCGAGCCGTTAAGGCGCGACCGGACGCCGATTGGCCTCCGCCGCCTCGTCCAGCTCGAGGCGCAGATAGTCGTATTCGATGCCGGCCGTAACCGGGCCGGCGGGCACCGTAAGCTTGAGCGTGTTGGCCCCCTTGCGCAGACACGCGGCGTCAAAGTCCACGCGGGCCTCCTGCCAGTAGCCGCGATCCGCATCGCGATGAATTGCGCCATTGTTCACCAGGCCGCGAATTCGTCCCACCTCCCGGTCGTTAACCGCGACGCCAACATAGGGCGCCTCCATTCCAGCGATGGCAACTCGCAGCGCTCCGCGGCCGCGCGGCGCGCTCGGAAGATCGAAGGAGACGGTCCAGGTGGTCGCCGCGCCGCGCCCCCGGCCGGTCGTGTCCGCGGGATCGGCCCGCGGGACCTGCATCAGGTTCCAATCCCGGCGCCAGTCGCTCTTGCCGACGAGATAGTTGACGTCGTCTGGAAACTCCTTCGGATAGCGCAGATAGAGGCCCCACTGCCAGTAGTGGTCGCCGCTGCGGAACTCGCCGGCCGTGCGGTCCGGGATGCCGATCTCCCAGAGCGGCCGGCCGGTCCGCATCGGAGTCCAGATAAGCGCGCCCAGATCCAGCGTCTTCCCGGCCTTTACGCTTACATCGGTCCTGGCGAATTCTCCCAGGACGCCGTCCGCGATCGCGTGCAGCGTGTAGACTCCGGGCCGCACGGCAGGGATGGTGAAGCGGCCCGCACCGTCGCCGCGCGACCAGAACTGGTAGAACTTGGCGTCCCGCTGCCAGTCCACCGTCTCCTGGCCGGGGCCGCGTCCGGCAGCGCTGCTGACAGTGGCGAGCGCATAGTCGGGATGGGCCAGACCGACGAGGAGGTGGCCGAGCCTTGCGCCGGGCGCCACCGGATCCTTCAGCACGATCCTGCCGCTTACAGCGCCTCGCTCCGGCCGGTGTGGATAGTCGACGCCCGACACCCAGCCATAGGGCCAGGCGCGGGCCTCGATCGCGGCGCGGGCCAGCGCGTCGCGCCACATCGCGCCCGGGGACGGCCCGGAGTTGCAGTAGATCAGGAATGGACCGACGACCTTCGTCCAGTCCTCGCCCGGCGCGATCGCCGCGGAGGCGCCGCCATAGTGGCTGCCGCGCCAGTAGTTAAGCACCGTCGGCGCGGCGGGGGCGTCGTAGTACTGCGGCCCGACGTTGAATGTCGCGTCCCGGTGCGCGGTCAGCTCCAGCTTGGTCGGTCCGCCGCTGAGGTACTCGATCGTCGGATTCACGAACCAGAAGCCGATCTGTTTGGCCGTGCTGGACCAGCCGAAGGCGGGCGTATCGAACTGAACGGCCGAATAATCATACTTATGCTCGACGCGCCCCTTCATCTCGCCCGTGGTGAGCAGCCGGGCCTCCTTCATGTTCATCACTATCCCGTGGTTCCAGTCGGAAGCGGTCGGCATTCGAAAACTGCGCCGTGCGTCGACGGTCATCCAGTCGAACGCGTCGTCCAGCTTCGCGGCATAGCGCGCCTCGCCGATCGCAGTGAAGGGGTACTCCGGCCGATGATGAAGGATGGTGTAGGTATACACGCCCGACAGTCCGCGCTCCAGCGCATAGCGGATTTCGATGTCCGCCGCGACGCCGCCGCCCGGGCCGGAGCCCAGCGGCCGGCCGGCATACGTGCCGCGCACGCTGACTTCGGCACGGTCGCCGCCGTTTGCGGTGGGATCGATCGTCACCGATTCGATCGTAGGGACAGACGCGGGCGTATGCGACCAGTAGCCGCCGCCACGGGCGGCGAGGAGCTGGCTGCCGCGGTAGACGAGCGAGGTGAGATTGCCGGAATGCCGGGTGATCCGCGCCGTTACGATCCCATTCGCCAGCGTGAATCCGCCGGCATCCTCCGCGACGGTGACGGGCGGCGCGGCGCGCGCCGTTATGGAGCCATATGCAATGCAAGTTAGCAAAACAAGCGACATCGCACAAGTAGGACATCTGTTCATAAACGGCCGGAACCTCTAATCATTAACCTTGTTCGATTGTCGCTCTGCAAGTCACACGGACAAATATAGATTTGTCTGGTAGAATTACAGTGTTAAGGCATTGTTCCGCTAGCAACCGCGGGAGTGGATCACGAAAATGAGCGACAAATCGTCCATCGAATGGACTGACGCAACCTGGAACCCCGTAACCGGCTGCACTCAGGTCGGTCCGGGATGCGATCACTGCTATGCCATGCGGTTCGCAGAGCGATTCCGCGGCGTTGCCAATCATCCATACGAACAGGGCTTCGACCTGAAACTGTGGCCAAGCCGCCTGGAGTATCCGCTACGATGGAAGGCTCCCAGGCGCATATTTGTCAACTCGATGTCCGACCTGTTCCACAAGGACATACCGGACGAGTACATCCGGCGGGTTTTCGACGTGATGGTTCGGGCGGACCACCATGTCTTTCAGGTACTTACCAAGCGTAGTTCGCGGCTCGCCGCACTTAGCCGAACGCTGCCGTTTCCGCCGAACGTGTGGTGCGGCGTATCGATCGAGCTAAATCAGATGGCATCAAGGGCAGATCATCTGCGACTTGTTCCTGCCGCCGTCCGATTCATCAGTGCAGAACCGCTGTTGGGACCCTTGGACGATCTTTCTCTTGATGGCATCCATTGGCTCATTACCGGCGGAGAGAGCGGACCAGGTTTTCGACCGTGTAATCCCGACTGGATCCGTTCGCTCCGCGATAGATGTGCGGACACCGGCACGGCATTCTTCCACAAACAGTGGGGCGGACGGACGTCCAAATCCGGCGGGCGCCTCCTCGACAATGTAACCTGGGATCAGATGCCGGCCACTCGGCTGCTCTGATTAGCCTGCACATTTAGGATTACCTCTTTACTTCACATTTCGAGTCCATGAACGGAGCGTGAGATGCCCCGCCACACAAAGTCATTTTGGGAATATGCTGCGGACTGGTCCCGAAGAAAGCACCTGATACTACGGTACTATCTAACTCCCGCGGCGCCTAAGTTGGGAACTCAGGGCACGGGCCGCCGAGTATATGTCATCGACGGATTCGCAGGGCGCGGACTCTATTCCGATAACACGAAGGGCTCGCCTCTCCTTCTCGCCGAGTTGGCTGAAGAGTGCCGAAGGTGGAGAAGTCCGGTAGAGTTGATAATCCATAACGCGGAACCGGACGCCGACAACTTTGCGGCACTACAAGATTCGACTTCGCACTGGTCCGGCCTCGGATACGTCAAAAACCACCAGATTACCTTCCAGGAGCTTCTTCCGGGCGTGCTACGACAGGCAGGCTCGTCCCCAGTCTTTGCCTTTCTGGATCCGTTTCGCCCCTCTGATCTCACGTTTCAGGACGTAGTTCCGCTCATCCAGCGCTCGGCGGCAACGGAAGTGCTGATTGTATTCCACACTCCCTTGGTTATAAGGTTGCTTGAGGCAGTTCGGCCCACGGCTCGTACGCCAGACAAGAGCAAGGCTAAGTTAGCGGCGCTGTTGGACCGGGTTTTCGGAGGCAGTTCGTGGGAAGGCCTCATGACGTCCGATCAGATCGATCCTGCTACAGTGGCAACGTGCTTATCGAACCAGGTTCGCGCTCAAAGCCGGTGGAATACCTTCTATGTCTGCCCGCACGCGATAGATGCGCGGTACAACGTTGGCCTTAAGTACCATGTGATCCTTCTTACACGGCACTCGGATGGCGTCGAACTGATGAACGACGCCTTTTGCAAGGAGGCCCTGGAAGTCTATTCGCAATCCACGCGGCAGAGTAACGGGCAGCTCGAACTCGGCATCGAAGTGGATACTCCGGCTGGCCAGCCTGTGGTTGAGCTGACCATGCTGCAACGGCACCGGGACCTATGCGCGTCGCTTATGGCGATCGGGCGAAAGCACGCCGGCAGGATTTGGAAACGCGGTGACCTGATCTGCGAGTCCATCGTCAATCGCTTTGGTGACTTTACGAAAACCGAGCATCGTCAGGCGATCCAATCGCTTGTCGATATAGTTGGCGACCCACCGTTAACGCCGCTTGACGGTCGTAAAAGCAAGAAGGGCAAATGGGTAATCAACGATTCGACGAGGCTGCAATTCCGCTAAGCAGCGGGTGTAGCGCAGTTTTCAGTGCCCAAGCAGCATCGCTCGGGTAACTTGTGCGGATCGGACGCTACGACAGTGGACATCCGACTGGGGGGCAGCAATGGAGTTCAGGACGCTAGGCAGGTCGGGGCTGAAGGTGCCTGTGCTCAGTCTTGGAAGCGGGACTTTCGGCGGCGGGGGCGAGTTTTTCAAGGCATGGGGCCAGACGGACGCGGCCGAGGCGACGCGGCTGGTCGACATCTGCCTGGAAGCCGGCCTGAACATGTTCGATTCGGCCGATACCTATTCCGGCGGCGCGGCAGAGGAGATCCTGGGAGCAGCGATCAAGGGACGCCGCGACCAGGTTATCATTTCGACTAAGGGCACGTTCCCGAGCGGGCCGGGACCGAACGATCGAGGCTCCTCGAGGCTCCATCTCACTCGCGCGATCGAGGGAAGTCTGCGCCGGCTCTGCACCGACTACATCGACCTGTACCAGCTTCACGGATTCGACGCGCTGACTCCCGTCGAGGAGACCCTTGCGACGCTCGAGGTCGCGGTCCGGGCCGGTAAAATCCGCTACATCGGCTGCTCCAACTTCTCCGGCTGGCACCTGATGAAGTCCCTTGCCACAGCGGAGCGATACGGCTGGCCGCGCCACGTCGCCCATCAGGCCTACTATTCGCTGATCGGCCGCGATTACGAGTGGGAGCTGATGCCCCTGGCGGAGGACCAGGGCGTCGGCGCGGTGGTCTGGAGTCCGCTCGGCTGGGGGCGGCTCACCGGCAAAATCCGCAGAGGAGCGCCCCTGCCGGAGCAGAGCCGTCTCCACTCGAAGCGCGTCCTCGACGCAGGGCCGCAGGTCGAGGAGGAGTACGTTTACCAGGTCGTGGACGCGCTGGACGCGATCGCCGGGGAGACCGGCAAGTCGGCGCCGCAGATCGCGATCAACTGGCTGCTGCAGCGCCCGACCGTGGCCAACGTGATCATCGGCGCCCGGAACGAGGAGCAGCTCCGCCAGAACCTCGGCGCGACCGGATGGAGCCTCACAGCCGAGCAGGTCGCCCGCCTGGATCAGGCCAGCCACCGCCCCGCGCCCTATCCCTACTGGCACCAGGCCGGGTTTGCGGACCGCAATCCGCACCCGATCGGATATGGGCGATAGCGCGAAAGCGCGCCCGACAGGCGGGCCGCTCGCGGCGCGATCGTCCGGCGCCCCGAGGGGCCTACTTCCAGCCGGCCGCCTCGATCGGCTGCACGCCGTCGTGCTCCGCCAGGAGGGGTTCCGAGCGTGCGATCACCCAGCCCGCCTGTCCGGCGACCCAGGTGTCGCGCAGCGTAGTGGTCTCGCGTGTCGTTCGGTAGACGCCCTCGCGGTCCGTCGCCTGACGGATCGCAGTCCGCTCGCACGTTACAATCGCGGTTGCGCCGGACACCGATATCCCGGTCACGGCGAAGCGGAGATCGTAGCGCAGCCCAAGCGTACGCGCGTGCGCTTCTGCGTCGATCCACTGCTGGCCGGTCATCGGCTTTCCAGATAGATCGTGGAGCTCCGCACCGTTCGCGAACAGCGGCTCGGCCGCCTTTGCATCGCCGCTGCTCAGCGCGATGGCCAGCGAATCGTATCGATGTTGAATGCGCGCCAGAATCGGCCGCGTCGCGTCCGTCAAGTCCGCGATATAGGGCGCGCCATCCCGCGTGACCGCGCGCTTCAGGTCTGTCCGCTTGCGGCACTTCCATCCCTGTGGCGTCAGGACTCGCTCGTCGATAGTAACGATGTC
>DATGJU010000169.1:0-3409 GCA_035295045.1 Chthonomonadaceae bacterium | reverse complement strand
GCGGCGACTGGGCTGGCTCCTACATTCACCTTGGTCGGTATACGGTTGATGTTGGTTGAGGTGGGCGAAAGCAGGTAGTGCCATTTCAGCGTTCCGCTCACCGTGTCGAATGCGTAGATGCCACCGTTCGCCGTCGGAATGATGAGCAGGCCGTCGGCGACGGTGGGCGAAGCCAGCGGCAGATAGTCGACCCTCGCCGGGCGGGGCCAGCCGGCGCGCCCGCGCGGGGTGATCGCATAGACTTCGCGGTTGTCCGTTACGACGTACGTGTTCCCATCTGCGTCCACGGCGGGCGGCACGACGGCGTTGGAGTTGAGAGTCGCCGACCATCGCTTCTGGCCGGTCACCGATCGCCAGGCGGTGAGGAAGTTGCCGCTGGCGGTGATGACCGACTCTCCGTTGATCGTCGGCAGGGACGTGCGGTCCACAGTGCCGGGCCGTCCGTACCAGCGCTGGACGCCGGTGCCAAGATCGATCGCGTGGAGCACCTCGTTCGTGGTGACGTAATAGATGATGCCGTTGGAGATGCTCGCATCGGCGATCGGGGTGCCGCCCGCGTCGATACCGAGTTGGCCGCCGGTCTTCCACACGCCGCCGATCGAGTCGCCGGTATCGGCGCCGACCGCATGGATGCGGCCGATGCCGGACACGAAGTAGACGGCGTTGTTATAGACTACCGGGGTGGTGGAGACGCCGCCGGTGATGAGATAGTGCCACTTCAGCGACCCGTCCGAGGTGTTAAGCGCGTAGAGCCCGTCGCCCGCGCCGATGTACATCACTCCGTTGTTCACGGTGGGAGTAACGGAGACGAGCGCCGGCATCGCGACCGCGGCATCCGACGGGTAGCGCCACTTGAGGCTGCCGGTTCCGATGTTGACCGCGAAGGCGTGGTTGCCGGTGACGAAGTATGCTGTATCTTTCTCGACCACCGGTGACGCCGGGTTGTTACCGTAATAGGTGCCCGTATATTTCCACTCGACAGTAAGCGGGGCGATCAGTTTTCCGGAGCCGGTTGGCTGAGCCTGGGCCGCCGCGGCCAGCCCGGCCGCCACAAACGTAAGCGACAGAGCCGCGATGCGGCGCCGCAGGTCCGGCGCGGCGACGCGAATGCCCTCCGCCTGAGGGCGAGTACGCCAAAGCGTCATTATCACACTCCCTATGATTCGCTCTGCGGTCGCGGGAATCGCGAACGCGCTGCCGAGGCCTCGGTGAGGTATCGGTAAACGCTGACGAAAGCCAAGAGTTGCGGTTGGAATCGCCGCCGCATTTTAGACGCCGCCGGGCCGAAGCGGTTACCGGGCAAGGCGTCTGCCGCCGCGCGACGGCGCGCAGGTCGCGGCTCGCGAGGGCGCGGAGCAGGAGCTGCGGCGGGATTATTGGGCCGATGCGAACGCCGGACGACAGGCGCATGGCTGCGCGCAGCATTCGCTCCGCTCATTATAGTTGACGCACGGCGCCATGTCAAGCGTTCGATCCGATAAGCGGCCGGATGGCGGCTCGACGGGCGGGAATTCCGCGGGGCGGAGCGGGAACTGCGGTCTTTAGAGGGCGGCGGGAACAACTGACGGGCGCATTTGCGTCAAAGATACTGGTCTCCGTTTCGCCGTCCGCCCGATACCAGCGTGTCGAGTCGTGGTTGCGCTTCCCGGCCGCGCCGCGCCGTCCGTGTTCGCTTTGGGGAGGCGGTCACGGCAATCCGAAGGCGGCAACAGACACCGCACGACCGTGGATCGAACAGGCATTTCGGCATGAGCGAGGAAGAGCAGCCCGCCATCGCGGTGAGCGTCCATCCCGGCTTTGGATCGATCTACCGCGAGGGCGAATTCGTCCAGCAGGGGTCGGTGCTCGGCCTGGCGACGGACGAGCGGCGCGTCGTGATCGCGCCGGTAAGCGGCTGGATCCGCGTCCCGCGGGGGCTGCGCTCGCCCCAAGGCATCTGGATCGAAATCCGCCCCCGCCCGCGCCGGACCGCAGAGTCCGATCCTTCATAAATCAACCACCCCAGACCGATCACCCAAATCGTCAGCCCCGCTCCATATTCCGGTCAACTGCGGTATCCGGTAGTAGACACATTATCACGTTTACGATATAATTAGGATAAGTGAGCCGGATCCACGCGACACGCTCCCTCTATGCAACAGCGTTGGGCCGGAGCGCGAAAGGAGTCCAGATGCGGCGCAAAAAGGATGAGGAGCGAATCGTGTCACCGGAAGACTCGGCGGACGATTCAGGCGAGCTCTCGCTGAGGCCCAGGCGCCTGCGGGAGATGATCGGCCAGCCCAAGGCAAAGCAGAACCTCGGGATCGCGATCGAGGCGGCTGCCAGGCGCGGCGAGGCGCTGGACCACGTCCTGCTCTACGGGCCCCCGGGACTCGGCAAGACAACGCTGAGCAACATCATCGCAAACGAGATGGACGTGCCGATCCGCGTGACTGCCGGTCCCGCCATCGAGAAGCCAGGCGATCTTGCGGCGATACTCACCAGCCTGGAGACGCACAGCGTCTTCTTCATCGACGAGATCCACCGATTGAACCGCACCGTGGAAGAGATCCTCTATCCCGCCATGGAGGACTATAAGCTGGACATCGTGATCGGCCGCGGACCGAGCGCGCGGACGCTCCGGCTCGACCTGCCGCAGTTCACGCTCGTCGGCGCCACCACCCGCGCGGGTCTTATCTCATCGCCGCTGCGCGACAGGTTCGGAATCCTGCACGGCTTCGAGCTGTACAGCATCGACGAGCTGGACACGATCGTCCGGCGATCGGCCGAAATCCTGAGCGTGCCGATCGAGCCGCTCGGCTCCCTGGAGATCGCGCGCCGGAGCCGCGGGACTCCGCGAATCGCCAACCGGATGCTGAAGCGCGTGCGCGACTGGGCCCAGGTGCGCGCCGAAGGCATCATTACGCAAGCGGTCGCGGACGAGGCGTTCCGGGCGCATGAAATCGACCATCTCGGGCTGGACGAGCTGGACCGCCGCTTCCTTCGCGCCATTATCGACAAGTTCGACGGTGGGCCGGTGGGAATGGACACGCTTGCGGCGATGCTGGGTCAGGAGCGCGACACTCTGGAGGACGTCGTCGAGCCGTACATGATGCAGCTTGGGTTCCTCAACCGCACCAATCGGGGCCGCATCGCGACCCGCTCCGCGTACGAGCACGTCGGTCTGGGCTACCTGTACCGGGACCGCGCCGAAGTCCAGTCACAGGGCCGCCTCTTCGACGGGGAGTGACTGCACTCCACCCGCAAGCGGGTACCCGCCATCGGGCGCCCATTCGGAACTAGGGAGGCGCCCGTAGTCTGTTCGTAGTTGCGCTCGGGCGACGGAATGAATTCCTTCGCTGTACGGCCTATGGCCCCGTGTCCCTGCGGGACACCAATGCCTCCGCGTGATCTACGAAGTGACTCGGAG
>DATGJU010000168.1:0-2351 GCA_035295045.1 Chthonomonadaceae bacterium | reverse complement strand
CCGCCTCATTCTGTTCGATATCGATGGCACGCTGGTCCTCACGGGACGCGCGGGCCTGCGCGCGATGAACCGCTCGTGCGAGGAAACGGTCGGCCATTCGACCGCCCTGACTGGTGTCACGGTGGCGGGCCGTACCGACTGGATCATCCTGCACGAGGCGCTGGCGAATCACGGCCTGTCGCTCGACGCCGTGCTCCTGGAGAAACTCCGCGGGCTCTACGTGAGCCATCTCGCCGAAGAGATCCTCCTTCCAGGCGAAGGCGTGAAGGACGTCATGCCAGGCGTGCGGGAGCTGCTCGAGCAGCTGCAGCGTCGATCCGATGTCGCGCTGGGCCTGTTGACGGGGAACTTCGAGGAGGGGGCGCGGATCAAGCTCCAATACTTCGATTTGTGGAAGTACTTTCGGATCGGAGCCTTTGGCGGGGATTCGGCGGACCGGAACGAACTCGTGCCCGTCGCGCTCCGCCGCGCGCGGGATCGCGGCATGGGCGACATTCCTGTCTCCCGCGTCTTCGTCGTCGGCGACACGCCGCATGACGTGGCCTGCGCGCACGCCGTCGGCGCTGTGGCGATTGCGGTGGCGACCGGCGGGTACAGCGTCGACCGGCTCCGGGCCACCGGCGCCGAGTACGTGTTCGCGGATCTGAGCGACACTGACGCGTTTCTGAGGCTGCTCGGACCCTGACGCTTCGGGCCGTGGAAGTCCCCCGAGCGCCCGACGTGCGTGGTCAAGCAGAGGCCGTGGCACGGCCGTGCAGCCGAGTCGAATGGCGGAAGCGCCTGAGAGTCGAACTCAGCCCTCCCGCTCAACGCGGGAGACAACCGGTTTTGAAGACCGGGAGGGCCACCGGGCCCCGTTCGCTTCCGTGTGGTCCCGGGGCTTCGCCCCGCCGGACCCCTGCACGCTCAGGTGCTCGCCGCTTCGCAGGCTCGCGCGTGACTCGTGGGCTGCGCTCCCTCGCAGGCGTATCCGCGCTCGCATCGGTTCGCGCGATCGCGCGCGCCCCACATTCTATGCTCCGACGCCAAGCCAGTACAGGATCAGCTTTTCCCACTCGCTCACGACATACCGCGTGTCCGCCCGGAGGCGCCACCAGTTGGCGGGATCGGACGGATCGTAGTGGGAGGCGCGCATCAGCGGCTGCGCGCCGGTGCCTTCCAGGCCCCGCCGGAAGGCGAACCCGGCGCGCCGGACGTGATACTTCGACGTCACGATAATGACGCGGTGCCAGTGGCGCGCCATCACGAGTCCGCGCAGCAGGTTCGCTTCGCTCGCCGTATTGTCCACGTACCCGTCGTTTGCGAGGATCGCCGACGGAGGCACGCCGAGCTGTACCATCGCGTCGCGGATCAGCGACACCTCGGAGGGGAAACGAATCCCGCGGGCGCGCACCATCCTCTCCGCCGGTTCCGGACGCCCCGGACTCAGCACGACCACCGGCGCCCAGCCGGCCTTGTAGAGGTCGACCCCTTCCAGCGGGCGCTCGGCACGCGTCCCGGCCAGGACGAAAATCGCGTCCGCGTGCTCGAGTGGATCCTCGTGCTGCAGGAACCGGCCTCCGTCGCGCAGCAGCCAAATGGCTCCCAGGAGCAGTGCGAGAGCCGCAAGTGTCGCGGCGCGGCGTACGAACGTGTGCAAACGGGACGTGGCAGGCATTCAACGATTACGCCGGGAGAAAGGGGAAGGGCAGGAACCCGGGTGCGGCGGCCACCCGCCGCACCGGGCCGGTCGTGCAGGAGCGCGTCAGCCTTCGATCAACCGGACCTCGCCGGCGCGGGGCCCCTTTCCGGATTCCTCCGGCGTGAACTCCACCCGCTGTCCTTCTCGCAGCAGCTCGAACACGGCGCCGCGGACGGAACTGCGGTGGAAGAAGTGTTCGATCCCACCTTCGTCCCGGATGAAACCGAAGCCCTTGTCGATCAGCAGCCGCGCGATCGTCCCGGTTGGCATAGCCCGTTGTCCTCCGTCCGATGTGCTCAGCCGGATGCTGAGCTTGGAGCGCCGCAAGTGTAGGTAGAAACTTACAAAAAAGTCAATTAATTCGATGGTTTAGGGGCACCGGCCCTACGTGCCTGCGGCACAGCTATTTGGCCGGGATCGGCGCGATCGCATCCGTCAGCGGACCGGATAGCTCGTCGTATACCCGGTGCATATACCAGTCGACCAGATACGTTCGGAACTGGGAATTCAGCGAAGGGTCGTCGCCCGTCATTGTCACCATCGCGCCACGAAGTTTCGGCAGCACGTCATCTTTCGCCTGGTCCGCATCGCGGCCGCGTCTCCGCGCGTCAGCGCCGGCGGCCAGCATGATCCGCATGGCCGCGATGTGCGCCCGCAGCAGCACAAGATC
>DATGJU010000167.1:0-3657 GCA_035295045.1 Chthonomonadaceae bacterium | reverse complement strand
CATCGTCGGATTGGCGCCGAAGGGCCGGTTCGCCGCGTGAGGCGTCAGGATCTAAACTGCGGGATTCGTAGCCGCTCGCCGCCCTTGAGCGCGGACTGATGCGCCACGATGCCCGGGACGGTCATGTTGAGCGCCTCGGCGACACCGATCGCGGGCCGGCGGCCGCGTACCAGCGCGTCGACGAACTCGTGCGTGAGGAAGGTGTGCGAGCCGTCGTGGCCGCTGTCGTGGCGCAGCGGCTCGGGCAGCATCTCCGTCCGCCACCACTTCGGCTGGTCGTACTCCTCGCGCTGCGGCAGCGCCCGCTCGAAGCCGCCGTCATCGCGCTCCGTCTGGTTGGCCGCCCGCCGGACGATCGGACCGACGCCGTTCGGCAGCGGATCGAAGTAGCTCATCTTATCGCCGAACCAGGCGCCTCGCTCCGTGCCGCCTACCGCCGCGTTCCAGTAGACGGCCGCGCGGAACGCATTCCCGCCGCTGGTTGTGAAGAGCGCGGTCTCGTTCCAGAACGGGTTGCCGTAGGCGTTGTCCCGTAGCACGGGCGAGTCGTCACCCCAGCCAATGCAGGAGACATCTGTCAAACACTCTCCCGTCACGCCGATCAGGTAGCCGGTGCAGTGCGTCGGGTAGTGCATCGGCGCGAGACCGTAACGCCACGTGCGCGCGCCGCTCGAATCGTGATAAAGCGACTCGAGCCCGGGATGGTGGTACTCCGCCTCAGTGTAGAACAGGCTCCCAAGCCGGCCCTCGCGGTGCCAGTTGCGCGCCGTGATTACCGACTGGTGGTACCAGCTCGTCTCCGCCATCATGTAGGTGAGGCCGGAAGCCCGCACCGTGTCCGCGAGCAGATCGGCCTCTTCAACCGACATACAGGCCGGCACCGCAGAGATAACGTGTTTGCCCGCGCGCAGGCACGCGACCGTGTGGCGGACATGGTCCGGCGCGCCGGTGAACACGGCGACGGCGTCCACATCCGCGTCGCGGATCAGCTCCTCCAGGCTGGCGTAGGACCGATTACACCGGTAGACCTGCTGGAGCTTCGCACGGCGCTGGGCATCCAGGTCGGCCACGGCGGTGACGGCGCAGTCCGGGTGCTCATGCCAGTAAAAGCTGGTCCCAAACCCACCACCAACAACACCGATCCTAATCATTTTGTCTGGGGCTCAGCCAGAGGTCGATTGGTTTTTCGTAGGGCGGGGGATCGTAGGGCCAGGCGATCTTGCGGCCCTCGCCGGCGGACTGGTAGGCGGCGAGGATGATCTTCAGGACTTCGCGGCCGTCCTCGCCGGTCTCGATGGGCGTCGCGCGGCCGAGCACGCAGTCGACGAAGTGCTGGAACTCCTGCGGGAAGCCGTAGTTCCACGCCTCCTCGAACATCGTCGAGGACCAGCCGACGGTCCCGCCGGACTTCTCGACGGCATATCCATAGCCGGTCTGACTGTAGGTACGAAGGGCGTTGCCGTGCAGCAGGTCGGCGCGCGTGTGGCCGGTGGTGCCATAAATCTCGGCGCGGTCGTCCACCCCGCCGCCTTTCGCCCAGGAGTTCTCCGCCAGGCCGATGAAACCGCCCTCATACTCCACAGTAACGATCGAATGGTCCTCGCCGCGCGTCTTGTCGGCATGCACGAAGGTGCCCAGCGTCGCGGAGACGCTCTCGACCGCCGGCTTGCCGAACACCCAGCGGGCGTACTCGATGCTGTGGCAGCCCATGTCGAACACCACGCCGCCGCCGGAGCGATTCACGTCCCAAAACCAGGGCTCGTGCGGGCCGTCGTGCTCTTCCCACTGCTTGACGAGGAATGGCGTCCCCAGCGCGCCCTCGTCCACCAACTGCTTCGCGCGGACGTACTTCGGCGCAAAGAGCAGCTCTTCCGCGTAGAACAGCAGCTTGCCCGCGGCGGCGCAGGCCGCGATCATCCGATCCGCCTCGCCGAGCGTGCGGGCGAGCGGCTTCTCACACACCACGTGCTTGCCCGCCGCCGCCGCATCGCAGACCGCCGTGCAGTGCAGGTCGTTCGGGATCGCCACCGTGACCATGTCGATATCCGGGCGCTCCAGCAGCGCGCGATAGTCGCCGTACGCGTGCGGTATCTCGTGCCGGACCGAAAAGGCGAGCGCCTTCTCCTCCGTCCGCGAGGCGACGGCCACGATCTCGGCGTTCCGCACGTGCCGTTGGATCGCTTCCGCATGAATGTCGCTGACGAAGCCCGCCCCGATCAGCCCGATCCGCACCGTCTCAGCCATGCCGTCCCCCTCGATCCACGAAAAACCGCGAGACAAGAACTGGTCCAGAGTTCGGCGGGTACGAAGTCGTGTCCTGCAACGCCGCGCAGCCGGCGGCGTGGTAGAGTTGTCCACAAAAGAGACGAAAGGACACGAAAGGAAATGCAGTGCGGCATTATCGCTGGAGCGGCTTCCGTGCGGTGATCCGATCCGGTTGCCTTTGCATCTTTCGTGTCATTTCGTGTTTTTCGTAGACTCGAGATCGATGCTCCAGGGCCGAGGAGTGTGGTCGATCCTCCCCCGCGCCGTCGCCGTATCGAGGTCCGGCAGCTCGTGCTCGACGATCCCCACTGTTTCGCGGACCAGGGCTTCGAGCAGAACGGCGGCCCGGTCCGGCTCGGCGGCGAGCGCCTCTTCGAGGCGGGCGGCGAGCGCTTCGGGGCAGGCGCCGAGCGTGGCAACGAAATCGGCTGTCCGCTTGAATTGGAAGGTGGTGTAGTAGCGGCGGTTGACTCCGGCGAGAGCGCCCAGAAGGTTCTGAAGCGTCTCGACGCGGATCTGGTGGAACCACAGCACCGCATCCCGCGAGAAGAACCGCTCGCGCATGCCCCAAATTGGGAAGAAGCTAAGGTAGTGCGCGGCCATCTTTGCGCGAAGCGGCTCCGGGAACGCCGCGGCGCGCGCCTTCCATTCGGCGATACGCTCGTCGCCGTACAGCGGGATGCCCACCAGCAGGCCGGACAGCGCCTTGTGCAGCGGCGTCTCGACCACGTGCTGCTCCAGCACGACGCCCATGTCCCGCTCCCAGGCCGCGGTCGTCACGTGGACGATCTGACACTCGACTCCCGCGACCGGGTAGGCCTCCATTACGGCGCCCGCAGCTCTGTCGCCGGCCTGCCATATTCGCGTGCCGCCGCCATTTGCGATCCGAGCCTCCTCCAGCTCGGCGTCTGTGGGGAGCGCGTCGTAGTAGACCATCATGTCGATGTCGGAGTAGCGGTCCGCGTGGCCCTCGGCCGCCGATCCGCTGAGCATCGCCGCCCTGGCGGACTCCAGGGCGGTGTATTCGCGCACGATTCGGCGCGCAATCTCTCGCAGATACAGACTCTGTTCCGTCATTGCCACTCGCTCTCCAAGCCATCGCATTCGGCCGACGCTGGGGGCTCGTTTCGCGATGCCGTTCTGGACTCCTGCACCAACTATTGGACGGGATGGCGGCCGAGCCGCGTCAAGCCTGCGCCCTATGGCCATGACGGACGATTACACCCCTGTGAAGACGCATCGGCAGCGAGGCGGGCGCGCCGCGACCGGGTTGGGGCGTGGCACGGGCATCGGACGCAGGTTGCCGTTCGGAGCGCCGCGCGGGCCGAACGTGCCGCCGGAGCCGGGGTGGCATGGGCCTGAGACAGGGGCTGGCCATTGGAATCTCGGGGA
>DATGJU010000166.1:0-16766 GCA_035295045.1 Chthonomonadaceae bacterium | reverse complement strand
ATTGGCGAGGAGCTGCGCCACGGCGCGGGTGGCACGCCAGCGCGTATATCTGAAGTAGGTCTTCTCGTCGGCGCGGAATCTGTCGGGGTCCACCTGGCAGTAGATCGCGACCCCCTTACCGACCCGCTTGCGACCGATCAGGCCGTCCGCGCCGATCTCCGCGCCTCCGCCGACGATCCAGGGCGGCGCGTCGAGATGGGTCCGCCAGCGCAGGTCCGAGCTGCTCAGTCCACGCGCTTCCGGCCACTGCGGCGCCGAGAGGGACCCGGCGAAGCCGGCGGTGGCCGGCTTGAGCGTGACGCCGAGTGGAGCGGAGCCGTTCGCGCGCGGCAGGAAGAGGACATGGCCGCCGGCGGCGATGTAGGCGTCCAGCTCCTGGTCGCCTATCGCGGCGTCCGCGCTGACGAGCGCCAGCCCGGCAACCTTCGCCAGCCCGGCCGCGCGCCGGTATCGGACGCCGATCCGGTCCAGCCAGGCCGCGCCTTCTGCGCCCCCGACGTAGATCGTTTCGCCCACGCGGGGCGACAGCGGGGCGTGGAGCGCGTAGTCGAGCAGACGGCTGGCCATGCGCCGGGCCGCCGGATCACGCGCCGCGTGGTCGTCCAGGTCCAGCGTGCAGGCGATGAGCCGCCCGAGGCCGTAGTCAAGCTCCATCAGCGGCGTATAGCTCAGGTCGAACTCACACTCCAGCAGTGGCCGCCATCCGCTGCGGTGCGGCTTCTCGATCGCCGCGCTGGACACGCCTCCGCGGTTGCCCCAGTGCCAGCCGGCGTAGGGCTGGCCCTCCTCCCGGCCGCGCAGATAATCGCCCTGGTAAATGGGTCGCGCCGGAATGAGCGAGCTGTCGCCGGTCCAGTCGCGCAGGTCGTCCGCATCCAGCCCGCGGGACACCGGCGACGCCATCGTAAACACGCGGCGCGTCACGTCCGGGCAGACGCGCCAGCCGAGCGCGCGCCCCATCCAGTCCGGCTCCTGCGCGAGCAGCAGGACCCGGCCGCCCGCGCGGACGTAGCGCTCCAGCCGGCCGGCCGAGGAAGGCGAGTCCCTCAGTCCGTTCCGCCCGAACACTACGAGCGGCGCCTCTGACCCGCTCCAGGGATGGACGGCGTAGCCCATTGCGCGCAGCATCGTCGTCGCCGAGCCGCCGGGATCGATAACGGCGATCTCGCCGCGAGCCGCAGCGGCCGGTCCGAAGACCCGGAACGCGAACTCGTCGTGGCCCCGCGCGCCGCCGATCGTCGCGTCGAGCACGATTTTGCCATCCGCTTCGGCGCCCGGCGCGACGGCGGGAGCCAGGATCTCGATCGGCAGCCTGGCGATCTCCGACACCGCGAGTCGGCCGCGCAGCCGGCCGCCGCCCACCGGCTTGCCTCCCACCGTGGCGGACCAGACGGCATCATAAGCCTGCCGATCGCGCGCGTCGTTGATGAGGACGACCTGCTTCGAGAACTTCGTCCCGGCAGCGAAATGGTGGTCCTTTGCCGTGTATGCGTCAGGCGGCCCGGCGATCCAAGCCAGAGTGGGGCCGTTGTTCTCCTTCAGCTCGTCCTGTATCCAGGACCAGGTGCGCATTCCGCCGCCGAAGCCGGCAGTCCGCCAGCTTCGCCAGGTGGCCTTGCGAAATAACTGCTGGATCCTGTGCATGTCGACGTATTCGTCCAGCTTGTTCTCGGAGCTCTCGTAGAGCTGGCCGCCGCGGAACAGATCGTGGAGATACTGCCGGTACTTCGGCTCCTCCAACCGGTAGGCTTCGCCGCCGAGGTAGATGGCCGCGAACTCCGTGAGCAGCGGCTCGCTGGTGATATTGGTCGTGAAGCCGTCGCGGCCCCGGCGGAACGTGCAGTCGTTGGGAGTGCCGAACTCTACCATCGAGACGGGCATCTCGCCGCCGTCGGCCCAGGCGCTCAGCCACTCTTCGCGCTCCTGGAGTGGTATCAGGTCCAGATAGCAGTTCACGGTATAGATATCGCCGGTATAGGCGCCCGCGTGGCTGTAGTAGAGGCGCGTCGAGTCGAGCCGCTTCAGCCCGCTGAACATCTCCTTACTCGCCGCAAGAATCCGCTGCCAGCGCTGGTTGGAGAGGTCCCAGCCGTGCCGCCCCAGATGGCGCGGGTCCTCGTCGACCGGGCTGCCGAAGAAGTTAAATCCGGCGACCCACATCACCAGGGACGGATGGTTGCGGTAGTGGCGCATCCAGACCTCGGCCCGGTCCATGGCGCGCTGGCGGTTCTGGTCCCAGACTAACGCGCGGCCCGGCCCCAGCACGAACCTGTTCGCGTTCAGGACGTACTCCGCCGCCAGATAGCCCTTGCGATCCGCCTCGTCGAGCTCCGGCCCGGAGTCGCTCGCATCGCCGCGGGTATCGACACGGGGATTGCCCATCTCCCAGAAGTTCTCGCCCATCGTCGTGCGCGGGCCGTAGTAGAAGGGACCCTGGCGCAGGTGGATCTCGGATCCGTTCAGGAAGAGCCGGCGGCCCTCCGCCCAGAACTCCCGAAAGCCGTATTGCTGCGCCACCTGGTCGTCCAGGCCATCTCCCGAGACGCTCAGCCGTAGCGTGTAGAGGTTGGGCTTGCCCACGTCCCATAGCCGCGGTCCCTCCCATGCCCAGCTCAGGGTCAGGACCTGCGCCTCTTTCGCCTCGACGTTCCGGTCCGCCTCGAATTTCCGCTCCACCGCGCCCTTCTCGTCGAGCATCTCCGCGGTGAAATGGACGGAGCCGGGCCGCCGGACGCCGGCCAGCTCCACGTCCAGGGAGACGGTTGGGCGGGATTGTGGCTTGTGGCTTGTGGCTTGTGGCTTGTTTCCTCGGTCGGTAGAGGATCGGGCGAGGATGGCCGATTTTGGATTGCCGGAGGCGTTGGCAGCGGCGTGTGGCGCCCTGCCGACGAATGTGCGGACGAAGACGTCGGAGACATGCGGGGCGGAGACGCGGCTCTCCAGGGCGACGCTGCCGGTGATGCCGCGCGACTCGAGTTGGGCGGCGGCGTACGAGTCGTCGGTCAGGGCGTTCTGCCAGAAGCTGCCTACCTTTTCCGCATCGGCGATGGCGGCGACCTGGATCCGCACGTCCGCGGTCTGGCCGGGCGTTACGGCTCCGGTGACGTCGACCGAGCCCCAAGGCCAGGCGACCTTGCCGCACTCGATGCCATTCACGATGACCCTGGCGTCGGTGCAGATCCGGTCGAACCGGAGGCTGATCGCGCGTCCGCGCCATTCGGCCGGGATCGGCGCCTGCCGCTCGTACCAGGCGCTGGCGATGCGCGTGCCATCGTAGAGCTGCCATTGCGGGCCGCCGCCCGGCGCGACGATGCTCGGCTGTTTGCCGCGGCCGCCCTGCCAGTCGCCCGGAACCCGGATGTACCCCCAGCCGAGCTTTGGCGGCGATGCGCCGGCCGCCGGCACGAACCGCCAGATGCCGTCGAGCGACGCCTCGTCCCGCTTCGCGCTGACCGGCCGCGGGTCGATCCGGCCCCAGTTCAGGCGGGCGCCGGCGGGAAGCACGGCATCGGCCAGCCGAGCGGCGGCGCGCAGATGGGGGGTCACGACGAGGTCGGCGATCTCGAACACGCCGGTGCTGTAGAACATCGCCGGCTGGATATTGAGCCGGGTCGCTCCCGCCGGGACCTTGAGATCGACGATGCGGGTCACCCAGCCGGTGTCCTGCCGCAGCTCCGGCACCTCCGGCGGGTAGCCGAAGGAGCCACCCTCGAAGACGAGCGCGACGCGCGCATCGTGCCAGCCCTCCTTGCCGACCTTCAGATTGGAGGCGCGCAACCGCACCGAGACGGTGAGCGACTCGATCTCCGGGCTCATCCGCACGAAGGCGTGCACGTAGTCGAGCTGGCGGGACGGGTCGCGGTTCTCGATGCGAAGCCAGTGCTTCCCGCCCTCGGAGACGACGCGGAACTCCTGGTTGTTGGGGACGTTGAAGCCGTCCGCGCTGCCCGTGTTGGCGCCCGGGTTCACGAAGTCTCCCTGCGGCAGCAGATTGAAGGCCGGCTCCGGCCGCGAGCGCTGCGCCGGCGATACTGTGAAGCCGGCCACGGCAAATGACGCCAGAGCAATCAAGAGCAGCAGAAGCGCGCAGCGTCGCGTCATCGGTGGGACTCCTTCGGCCAATCCGCGGCCACGTGTTCGGCCGGCGGACGCGCGGACCAGGCGGCGGGTCTGGCCGGTACCTGGAATGTACGCCAGAGGCGGGAGGCGATTCCTGCGTTGGCCGCGATTCCGTTTCGCGGTCCGGCCAATGGAGCGAGTAGATGTGGCGAGATGGCGGGAGGGGCCCCGGCGTTTCCGGGATTGGCGGCCAGGGAGGGCGGGTCAATTTGACTTTGACGCGAATCCCAGGGGGTTTTGGCCAAATGTCACGTTAAGAACTGCTGGGGCACGCGCAGACCGGTGCCTGGCCGCGTCTTCGCTTGCGGTTTGCCGGCCGCAACGAAGAACATCCGAGTCTCGTGCTGGCTCCGGCTGCCGGGCAGCATAATCAGGCTGAAGAGGAACGCGCGCCGACAATTCGCGTGTACGTGCGGTGACAACCGTGCCAGACCTCCCGGGGCGTAGGGAATCTCATGGAGATTCGGGTCAGCTGGCGCTGGTTTGGTATACTGAAGTATGGACACCGTAACCGTCGACGATATGCAACGTAATCTGCTCGCCTATCTAGAACGGGTGGAGGCTGGCGAGACGCTGCCCGTCACAAAGGCCGGCAAGCCCCTTGCCGAGATCAAACCCGTGACGCAGTCTAGCTCGAAGCAGCGGCCTTTTGGGCTGTGCCGAGGCGAGCTCGCAACTCCCGACGATTTCGATGCGCTGCTGTCCGATGCCGTTATTGAGGATTTTGAGGCGCCTTGACAAGAACGGAGTCCCTGGTGGAAGACACGATCGCGAGGTACAAGCGGCAGACGAAAGAGTCGCTGCACTACTTCATGAATACGCTCAGCTTTGTTCCGGCGGACAAGGTGACGTGGAGCCCGACGCCGACGGCCAAGTCCACGCTGCAGATCGTGGCGCACTGCGCCGGCTACAGCGGCCTGTTCGCCGAGATCCTCCGGACCGGCAGGTTCCCGTGCAGCGGCGATGAGTTCCGCCGCCGGGCCAATGATGCAATCGCCAGCATCACCACTCTGGACGAGGCGAAGGCGGTGCTGGAGAAGGGCATCGCCGACTCGCTGGAGGCGCTCGACACCGTCAAGCCGGAGCAGATCGACGGAGTGATCGATTCGCCGCAGGGGCCGACTCCGTTCATCTTCTTCCTGGGGCTTCCAGGAGGACACATCGACGGCCACGCGACGCAGATCGACTATCTGCAGACCTGCTGGGACGACCAGGAGGTCCACTTCTAGCCTGGCGCCCGCCGAGCGCGTGGCCTATCCTGCGCCGCCGTCCGGACAACCATCCTGGCCAAGAGCAGGAGTCCTCCGCCAATCCCGCCATGACAAAAGCAGATTCAATACAGTTCGAAGCGAACCTGATCGTGCTCAAGGAGCATCTCATTCTGCGTCTGCCGGAAGATGCGAGCGGCAGGCTGTCGTCGCGGGGACAGGTGGCCGTGCGCGGAACGATCAACGGCCGCGAGCTGCGGACGGTACTGGAGCCGGACGGGAAATTCGGGCACTGGATGCGAATCGAGCCCGGCTTGCGGGATGGCCTGGGCCTCCGCGCGGGCGACAGGGCCGCGCTTCAGCTCGAAGCCGCCGACGATTGGCCGGAACCCGAGGTGCCGCAAGACATTGCGACGGCTCTGAGCGCCGCTCCTGAGAACGTGAGGGACAAATGGATGGACATCACGCCCATGGCGCGCTGGGAGTGGGTTCGCTGGATCAACGAGACCCGCAATCCGGATACCCGCGCGATCCGCATTGAAAAGACGATATCCAAGCTGAGCGGCAAGCACCGGCGCCCATGCTGCTTCAACCTGGCCGCCTGCACGGACCCGGAGCTTTCGAGAAGCGGCAGGCTGATGGACCCGGCCCGTGCCGGCGGACCGAAGAGCCCATCGTGATTACTAAGCGCGGCGGCGCACACCGGCGTCCGGCGGAGACCGCGCTGTGCGATGACGGGAATGTCTTCGCTCTGGGCCCTTTGGCGCGCGATGACGGGAACGTATTTGCTCTGGGGCCCTCGGCGCGCGATGACGCGAACGTCTTCGCTCTGGGGCCTTCGGCCAAATGCCCCTCCGGGGCATACGATTCGCAGGCCGTGCTGCGCCGTGCTGCTGCGGGTGGACGCTCGGGCCGTGGCCGAACGACCCTCAGGGCACGTACAAGACTTGTTCGCGCGGTATTCGGGCTTCTTCTACTCCTTGCAACGACCGCCCTCGTGGCGCGCGGGCAGGCTAGGAATGCAGATAGTGCGCGCCCCCTGACCCCCGATTCCAGGGGAACCGGCCCGCGGAAAGTACTCCTTCTCCCCCACGATTATGGGTTGGGGGGCGCATTCCGCACTAACAGCACGCTGTCCAAGCGGCCGGACGGGAGCAGGATGACGGACCCACCGATGCGTATCGAATCCGACACGGCAGGCGGGTGGCGGAAGTATCCCGGGAACCCGGTGCTGGGCGGCCGGCTGGGAACTTGCTTCGATGCCGTCGTGCTGAAAGAGCGCGGCCGCTTCCGGATGTGGTTCTCGTGGCGACCGCGGAAGAGCATCGCCTATACTGAGAGCGCAGACGGGATCCACTGGCAGGAGCCGGTGATTGCGCTGGCCCCGCAGGCCGGAAGCGGCTGGGAGGAGGACGTAAACCGGCCCTCGGTGGTGCATCGCGGCAAGTGGTACGAGATGTGGTACACCGGCCAGGCGCATGGCCGTTCCGCGATCGGATACGCCGACAGCTCGGACGGCGTGAAGTTCGAGCGCAAAGCGGATCAGCCCGTCTTGCGGTCCGACGTCGCGTGGGAGAAGGGCGCGGCGATGTGCCCGCACGTGCTCTGGGACGGCATGTCGGGCTCCTACCGGATGTGGTACTCGGCGGGAGACCAGTACGAGCCGGACAGCATCGGATACGCCGAGAGCACGGACGGCCGCCAGTGGACCAAGAGCGCGGCCAACCCGATCTTCACGCCGGACAGATCGCGGCTCTGGGAGAGCCACAAGGTGACGGCCTGCCACGTGATGCGGGAGGGCGCCGGTTACCTGATGTTCTACATCGGCTTCCAGGACGAGAACCGCGCGCAGATCGGCATGGCGCGGTCGAAGGACGGCCTGCACTGGGAGCGCTTCGACGCCAATCCCATAGTCCGGCCGGGCGCCGATGCCTGGGACGCGGACGCGGTCTATAAGCCGACGGTCGTGCGCGATGGCGGGCGCTGGCTGCTCTGGTACAACGGGCGCCGCGGCGGGACGGAGCAGATCGGGCTGGCAGTGCACGACGGGGCCGACCTCTGGAAGTAACAGAATCGATCGCACAGCGTATCCGCTAGATGCTGCGATTACGGCCGTAGGCTATCCGAATTCGAGGCCGTCTGCGCCTGAGCATGCCCCGCCAGTACCGGCGATACTCGGAAGTAGTCGAAGTCCGCAAACCCACCGGGGCTCTTCGCCGCAAAGTTGAACAGCGCGAAGCGATAGCCCATAAAGTGCGGGAGCGTATAGGCCATCTTCAGCGGCTGCCCGATCGGCTGCCAGGCCTTTCCGTCCAGGCTGAAGAAAAACGCAGCCCGGTCGCGGCGGTTCTCGAAGTCGCAATCCGCCCTCAGGAGCACCCTCTTCCGGCCCAGGGGAACGGCCTGCTTCGTTTCGGCAGCGCCCGATTCCGCGCTCACCATCACGATCGTGGGCGCGCCCGCCTCGATCCGGACTCCGACGAATCCATACTTGCGCTGCAGCAGGCCGAGCCCGGCGCAGTCGCCCTCCCTCATTCCGCTCACATCGAGGGCAACACTGCCGGAGCAGGAAGGACCGAATGTCCGCTGCGTCAGCGTGTTGCGGGCCGACAGGAGGTCCGCGTCGATACGGCCGGTCCGCAGGCGAAGGAAGCCGGGCCGCTCCGTTACAGACCAGAGGCGGCCATCCGGATTGTGGTTCCACTGCCATACGAGGGGCAGAGCGGGCTGTCCGGGCCGGCGATTGAACTCATCCGACGCAACGATGGCCGGCACGTCCGGCTTCCGCGCGCGCAGGCCGAGCGTCGCCGGCGCCTTGCCGTCCACTCCCAGGATTGGCCATCCATCGGCCCACTTCATCGGGACCAGCCAGGGCGTACGGCCAACCGCGCCGTGGTCCTGGAAGAGGACCGCGGACCAGTCGCCTTTCGGGGTGTCGACGATCCCGCCCTGCGCGACGCCCTGGTCCTGGAGCGCGACGCGGCCCTCCCACGGCCCGGTCAGGCTGTCCGCGCGGAACACGAGCTCCGTACGCACTCCGCCGCGAGGCCACGTGATCATGAAGAGGTAGTAGCGGCCGTGGACCTTGTAGAGCTGGGAGCCCTCCGCCGGGAGCCCGGCGTTGGGGCCGGCGACGCGCGTGGCGTTCGGGATGATCACCTGGTCTATGCCGCCGGGCTTGATTCCTGAGACGTCGGGCATCAGCTCGGTAAGATGGACTGCGCCTGCGCCGTGGACCATGTAGACGCGGCCGTCATCGTCGAAGAAGAGGGAGTGGTCGTGGAGCGCCGGCCGGAACGCCGTCTCCTGCCAGGGTCCGCGCTCGATGTCCCTGGTGCGATAGATGTGCGTCTTGCCGGTGGAGTGCGAGAAGGTCGAGACGAAGTACACGCCGTCGTGGAATCGCAGGCTGGACGCCCAGGAGCCCTGCCCGTAGGCGTTCTTCCCGTTCTCGAGGTTGAGGGCGTCGTTGTCCTCGAGCGTCCGATATGCGTAGCCGACGAGCTGCCAGCTTACCAGGTCTCTCGACTTCATTATCGGAAGGCCGGGAGCCATGTGCATGGTGGTGCTGCTCATGTAGTAGGTGCTGCCGACGCGGATGACCGAAGGATCTGGCACGTCGGCCCAGACGATGGGGTTCATAACGGCTTCCCGCTCCGCGGACGACGTGTCGAGTGCGAGCGCCGGAAGGAGCGCCAGTCCCAGTGCGACCAGTGGTACCAGAGTCCGAATCATTCAGGCGCTCCCCGCGGGCGGCGGGGCCGCCCTTGTTGTAGGATGGAGCGGCCCCGGCATATTGCGGCTCAGCGGCCTACTTGAACAGGCGCTGGAGGAAGTAGTAGAGGTTGTTGCGCCAGTGCGTCGGGTCGTGGGCGTGGCCGTCCACGTTCCAGACGTGCGGAACGCCCTTCTCCTTCAGGTAGGCGTGGACGCCCTGGCTGATGCGAATCAGCCCATCCTTGCTGCCGGAGGATAGGTAGAGCAGCTTCAGCTTCTCCTTCGCCGCCGCGGGATCGGTCAGGAGCTGAGCCGGAGACTTCGTGTTGGGCGCGGACGAGAAGCCTCCCACCCAGGCGAAGGTGTCGAGATGCGCCAGTCCGAAGTTGAGCGACTGGCCGCCGCCCATGGAGAGGCCGGCGATGGCGCGATGCTCCCGGTCCGCCTGCACCGAGTAGTGGCTCTCCATAAACGGAATCACGTCCTGCAGCAGGTCCTGCTCGAATGCCGCGAAGGCGGGCGCGGTGGCGTAGGCGTTGGGACCCGGCCGGTCGTCCTTTTGGGCGCGACCATTCGGCATTACGATGATCATCAGGACGGCCTTGCCGTCCGCCAGGAGGTCGTCCAGCATCTGATCGGGTTTGGCGAACCGCTCCCACTCCGTCTCGTCGCCGCCGATGCCGTGCAGGAGATAGAGCACCGGGTACTTCTTGTCGGTCGAGTAGCCCGGCGGCGTGTAGACGTTCATCTTCCGCTTCGCGCCGACGGACTTCGAATCGTACTCGACCATTTCGAGCTTGCCGTGTGGGATGTCGGCGCGCGCCGCGTTGATGTCGTCCTTCGGCTCCGGGAATGCCTGCACGTCGTCCGGGTTCAGCACGATGGGGCCGCCGAATCCGCCGCCCGGCCGCCGGCCGCCCCCCGCGCCGCCGCCATTCTGGGCCGGGACGGCGGCGACGCTCGCCTGCGCGCGGAAGAGCATGGGGGCGAACTCGTGCAGGGACCGCCGCCAGGTGAGCCACTCGTGGTCGGTTCCGGGCGATTCGTAGAAGGCGGTCTTGATGCCCGCCTTGTCCAGCGCATCGCGGAATCCGCGCACGCCGTCCTGCATGCGCTGGGCCTCGGCCGTACCTACGGAGAGGAAGAGCACGTGCATGCGCTGGTTGAATGCCGTCGGGTCCGCCATGACTCCGCCGAACGCTGTCTTCGCGTCGAAGGGCGCGCCTCCGAAGCCGCCGCCGCCTCCGCTGAATCCGCCGATGCTGGAGAAGAGATCGGTGTGCTTGAGCCCGATCGTGTACGCCTGCATACCGCCCATGGAGAGGCCGGCGAGCGCGCGGTGGTCGCGATCGGGGATGGTCCGGAACGCGGAATCGATGTAGGGGATCAGGTCCTTGGACACCACATCCTCAAAGGCGCTGAACATGCGGTTGAGGTTCGGCGGGCCCTGGCCGGGCCGCGGCGGGCCGCCGGGCGCCTGCGCCTCGCCGGCGCGCGTGGCGTAGCCCTTCTCCATCACCACGAGCATCGGCACGGCTTTGCGCTCGGCGATCAGGTTGTCCATGATGAACGCGGCGCGGCCCTGCGTCGGCCAGCCGCGCTCGTCCTCGGCCCCACCGTGCTGCAGGTAGAGGACGGGATACCGGGCGTCGCGGTCGGAGTCGTAGCCGGGCGGGCAGTAGACGTAGACGCGGCGCCAGCTGCCGGTGGTCGCCGACTTATACCAGCGCTCGCGCACGTCGCCGTGCGGCACGTCCCGGGGCAGATAGTAGTCGACGCCCTTTTCGGGGATCTCGATCCCGCTCGCGTCCTTGCCGGTGCCGAAGAAGGTCTCGCTGGAGGGATCGTTCACCTCCGCGCCGTCGATGAATACACGATAGTAGTGGAAGCCCGGCGTCACCGGCTCCGTGGTCGCCGTCCAGAAGCCGGCCTCGTCTTTCGTGGCGGGATAGCGCTTCGGAGTGAAGAAGGCGAACTCCACCTTCTGCGCGTCCGGCGCCTTGATCCGAAAGATCGCGCGCCCGTCAGGAGTGACTCGCGGGTACTGCGCGCCCTGGACATTGGTGGGCGCCGGCACGGTGTCGGGCGGGAGCGGCGGCGGCGCCTGGCCAGCCTGCGTGAGCAGCAGCGCCATCACGAGCGAGACGATGTGCATGGTCAAGCCTCCAATCGTTGGGAATGGCCGTCATTTCACGGCCCGTGCCGCCTTGACGACGGCGTCGAATGCCGGCCCGGGATGCCCGGCCGGTCGCGGACTACAGTCTTCGTTGCAGGGCCTATTCCCGGCGTGGGCGCGCGCAGGTCTCGCCCTCCAGCAGGACCTCCGGGATAGCCCGCGACGGGAGCGGCCGGTCCGGGCTCTCGATCTTCTCCATCAGCTGGGCCACTGCGCCCTCGCCGACCTCGCGCATCACGTTGCTGACCGTATGGACGGGGAGGAAGCAGCATTCGTCGGCCCGGTTGTGAAACTGAATGAGCGACAGGTCCCGCGGAATCCGCAGCCCCAATGTCAGCGCGGCGCGAACGACCGCCATCGATTCGGTGAGCTCGTACGCCACCACGGCCGTCGGACGCTCCGGGCCCTCCAGCAGCCGGATTGCCGCCTCGACCCGCGCGTCCGTGCCGGGTTCTCCGTCCGCCCGCCAATCGATGGGCAGCAGGTGCAGCCGCGGCGCGCGTCCCGCATCCTTCATCGCGTTCTCGTAGCCGGCCCGGCGATCGTATTCGCTGTAGTGCGGCCTGCGCCGTGGCGCCGTCTCGACGTACCCGATTCGCTCGTGGCCGAGCCGGAGCAGGTGCTCGGTGGCAAGGGCGCCGCCCGCCAGGTCGTCGGGATAGACGGCGTCGAACTCCTGCCTCGAGTTGAGGAAGACCGCCGGGATCCGGAGCTCCAGAATCCGGTCCAGGAAGGGGGCGGGCGCGAAGCCGTGACGGTTCACGAACACGCCCTCCACCGCGAGCTCGCGCATCGTGTGCGCCACGTAATTCTCGCCGCTTGCGTCGACGTTGGGCACGTGCGTCAGCATGAGGCGCACGTCGCGGGCCGCCATCGCGGTGGTAAGGCCATACAGCAGCTCCGGCGGCAGATACTCGCCGAGCTGCGACTGAATCAGCGCCACGCTCCCGAATCTGCCCGCCCGGACGGCCCGCGCCGAGGCGTTTGGCCGGTAGCCGAGCTCGCGGGCGGCCTCCAGGACCTGCTTCTGGGTCTCCGGCCGGATGCGCTGCTCCGTGCCGCGCCCGTTCAGGACATGCGTAATCGTCGCCCTCGACAGCCCCATGTGGGCCGCGATGGTCGCGATGGTCGGGTGTCCGGAGCGCGCTCCGGCAGTGGGGCGCCTAAGGGTCAAGATCGGAGTCGCCTTTTGCATACGCCTGCTATTTCGTGATAGCACCATCATAACATGCCGGGCTGAGTGTTGTCAACAGATGTGTTTCTCGTTTGTGAGAGGAGCTCTGCCAGGGCGTAACGGTGGTGAGCGGCGGCGCGGCGGCGATCGATTCGTCGGCGCACCGGGGCGCGGTTACCGTGCTGTACTGTGCCGGGAGTGACGTCCCAGTGCGTATGAACATACCGGATAGCGCTGCACCGTAACGGTATAATAGAGCCATGGACCGTCGAAGGAGATTTGGCGATGCCCCATCCAAGATACAGCAGTAAGGAGATAACCCGCCGCGGCAAGGAGCTCTACGAGCAGCGAATTCGCCCTCTAGTTGAGACGGAGGAGAACGTCGGGAAGATTGTCTCGATCGATATTGAGACCGGTGACTATGAAGTCGGAGAGGATCTGCTTTCGACAGGAGACCGGTTGTTCGCGCGGCACCCTGGAGCGGCGCTCTACGGCGCGCGTATTGGCTACAACGCCGTTTATGCGGTCGGCGGGTCTCCGGCGCGGTCCTCTCCATGATCACGGGAACGGTCGTCGACTTACGGGTGTTGGTCGGCGTTGCTCTGCGATCGCCAGATCAGCCGGACATTGTCGTAGAATGCGTTGTGGACACGGGATTCGAAGGCGCGCTTGCTCTCCCGGCAGACGCGGTCGCCGCGCTCGCTCTCCCATTTTACCAGGGCATCTTTGCCAACCTGGCCGACAACAGCGATGTCAGCGTGGATGCATATCGCGCGACCGTCGTCTGGAAAGGGCAGGAACTGGACGTGGCAGTTCTGGCGATGGGGCGTCGCCCTCTCGTCGGCACCGCATTGTTGGCCGGGAACGAATTGGTCGCTCAGTTTGTGGACAACGGCCTGGTGACAGTCGATGATGTTTAGGTTGTTATTCACTGTGTGACGCAGCGTTGAGCAACCAACCAACACGTCACTCAGAATAACGTTGCAGCATCTCTATGGCAGACCTAACAACCCCTGATCCCGCCGAACCCGCGCCCGACGCCCTGCCCCACTGGCTGCGCCTGGCCAACCTGCCGTTCTCCACGAAGCTCGTCACGGCGCTGCTAGACGCATTTGGCGGCGACTCGGCGGCCATCTTTGCGGCTTCCGACCGCGACCTCGATGCTGTCCCGCTCTTCCAGGCGCGGCACCTCGTCACGCTCCGCAAGCCGGAGTTCATCGCCACGGAGCGGCAGCTCGCCTGGTTCGAGAAGTACGGCGTCCGCCTCATCCTGCCGTCGCACCCGGAGTACCCGCAGGCGCTCTGCACCATCCTCGACACGCCGCCGTTCCTCTTTGTGCGGGGCTCGCTCGCGGAGGTGAAGAACAGCGCCGTCGGCATCGTGGGCTCGCGGCGGGCGACGCCCTACGGCAGGGCGGTGGCCGAGCGGTTCGGCCGTGAGCTGGCGGCCCGCGGCGTGACGGTGGTGAGCGGCGGCGCGGTGGGGATCGACTCCGCGGCGCACCGGGGCGTGGTTACCGTCGGCGGACGCACCGTGGCTGTGCTCGGCTGTGGGCTGGACGTCGACTATCCCCGCGATAACCGCGAGCTGTTCGAGAAGATCGTGGAGAGCGGCGGGGCGCTCGTCTCCGAGTACTCGCTCGGCGCGCAGCCGGAAGCGTGGCGCTTCCCGCTGCGGAACAGGATCATCTCCGGCATAAGCCTCGGCGTCCTGGTGGTCGAGGCGCCGCAGCGCAGCGGGGCGCTGATCACCGCGCAATACGCCGCGGAGCACGGCCGCACGCTGATGACCGTTCCTGGCAACATCGATCGGCCATCCTCTGTCGGCTCCAACGAGCTGCTCCGGCTCGGCGCGGCCCCGGTGCTGCAGACTGACGACATCCTTGAAGCCGTCGGCCTTATCACGCTCCGCGCCCGGCCGGACCCGCAGACGGCGCTGGACCTTCGCGAGCCGCCGGCCCGGTCGCCCGGCGCGGGGGCGGCCGGCGCGCGGCCTGCCGAGGCCCCGCCGGCCGCGCCGAAGGTGAGCTTCCCTGCCCTGCCGGAGAAGCAGCAGAAGCTCCTCCAGATCCTCTCGCAGACGCCCCAGCACATCGACGCGCTCGCCCAACAGTGCGGCGTGACCGCCAGCGAGGCGGGCGTGGAGATGACCTTCCTCGAGCTCGACGGCCTCGTCCGCCGCCTGCCGGGCAATACCTATATCCGCACGTTCTAACAGCCCGTTTGGCACTCCCTGGCCTCTCAACTATGCTGTTGGCGATCGACGTCGCGGCTGCGCGTCGGAGAGGCGGAATCGGATCTGAACGAGATTACACTGCTCGACAGGATACTGCCCGCCCTCGACACGCTTGAGCCCGATGAGCGCCGTGGGGGCGACGAAGCAATCGATGGGCTGATGGCCGTGCAGGAGACTGATGACTTAGTGTCCGGGCGTGGTAAGGAGTTCTACGGCGGTATCGAGCACCTCGTCGCGGCCTGCCGAGATACCGCGAATGGTCGGCGCGACGCGAACGTTTGGCTGGATTCCGAGCCGCTGGAGCTGCCGTCCATCTGCGTGCCGGACTTCGTGACCGGAGAAGTTGACCAGAATATTGCCCGGCAGAACAAGCGTGGTCACGTCGCCGTTCGCGCCATTCGTCGGTGTGCCGATAAAAGTAACATCTGTCGCCGCTTCGAAGAAGAGGCACGTGTGCTCGGCCTGACTCATCGCCCGTTCGTCGATCAACATAACGATTCGTCCCGTGTAGGGGGCGCCGGTCGCCGCAGGGAGCTTTTGCGCGAACGTGAATTGGCTTCCATCCGCGTAATCCGGGTCGCCCAGGTTTTTCGCTTCCCAAATCGGCCGTGAGAATAGGGCGCCGACAACGTCCTTTTTCCTGGTGAGGCGGGGCGCGATCGCCCAGGCCGTTCCGTTCGGGTAGCCGCGCATATCGAAGATGGTTGCCGGCGTGCTCTTGATCGTCTCGAACATCTTATCGACGTCCGGGAGCGAGAGACGCGCCAGATCGACATAGCCGAAGCCGCGCGGCAATACCTGCACGACGGGTCCTGTCCGCTCCTGCGCCCTGTAGTAGTCAGGGGCGTTCGCGCTCAGGGTGCGCGCAACATCGATCTCTCGCTTTTTCCCATCGATATCGCGCAGCTTCAGCCTGCATCTGCTGTCCTTCTCTCCAGCCAACAGCGCGACGTCGACTCGTGCCTCCAGAGCCTGCGCTGTCGAGGCGCAAACGAGCCGGCCAACCGACGCCCTCCGTCTCGCTACGGCATCGCCGTCGATCTCCTCAATGACGTCGCCCGCGCGGATCGCGCACTTTGGATCGATTACTTTCGTTACGACCGTCTGGTTCTCGATCATCCGGACAGCGAACGGCGGCAGGAACCCGCCCTCTCGCGCCTGGATTTCCGGGATCCCGCTAACGAATCCGTGTGAATCGTGGATCTCGGTGACCAGCTCCATTACGGTCGTCTCGTAATCGAGCGCGCTCCTGTTGGCCTCGAATTTGGGTATATACCGGGCCAAGACCGTGTTCCACGAATCGCCGATCAGATGCTTGTAAGGATAGAAGTAGTCGATGACGGCCCAAAACCGAAAGAGCGCGAGCAGGCGATACTCCTTGGCTGGAAACGCCATTGCCGGGTACGGATCGTCCTTGCAGCTCCTCGGCGCGGTGGTTAAGGCGCTCCTGGTCGCCCTTCGGGGAAGTGAAGGGGCACGCAGCAGCGCGACGGCCAGTTTTTCGACGGCGGCCGGTCTGGCAGCGGCCTCCACGACCTTATCGGGCTGAAATCCGATGGAGCCGTCCGGGTTGACGTTCTCGGTAGTCCGCAGGTGCAGGATGACGTCTTCGGGCAGCTTGATGTTGGCGGACAGTACGCCGATCTCCGGTGTGACCCGGCCTTCCTGCACGACCGCAGCCTTCCCGGCGCCCTGCAGCCCGCTCAGTACGTTCGCGACGTCTGGCGTCCGGCCGCTTATCAGGACCATCGTGGGCGGCATGGGACGGCGGCTCATCGCGTCGATCACATCCGGCGCGGTGATAACAGACCCGGAGTAGTAGCCGGCGGAGGCGCCGCCATCCTGGCGGGCATAGCCATTATGGACCCGGTATCGCATGGCTCCCAGGGTCACCGGCCGATCGGAGAGCTTTGCGACAAGCCCGCGGAAGTTCATGTCGAAATAGAACCGCGCTCCCTCGCTGTCCGCGCCTTCACGGCAGTCGATCACGACCGACTTCGCCGCGGATACTTCCGAGGAGACCTGGGTCCAGAGCTGGTACCCTTTCGCGGCGTCGGCGTCCGCCGCGTCGGCGATCGCCGCCAGGTCCACGATGATGGCGCCGCCGGCATGTCGCACGGGCGCGTTTGCGTCTTT
>DATGJU010000165.1:0-3309 GCA_035295045.1 Chthonomonadaceae bacterium | reverse complement strand
GCCGCGGGCTGCCAGGATCGCGTCACTGCGCGCTCCGAGTTGCTATCGCGGTAGCCGCGCTGCTCGCTGAGGCTAACCCAGAGCAGTACATACGCTCCGACGCCGACGACCAGGCTGAAGATCATGTGGAAGCTCTGCATGAATCCCGGCATATTCAGCGGCTCCCGGTGCGCCGACGAATACCCCGTGGCAGAGGTATCGTATCCCGCGTCATAACGATAATCAAATGAGCCAACCATATTCCACACCAGTAGGCCGAGGGCGGTGTAGAGGCCCATGGCGATGTAGCTGGTCATCAGCGCCGTCCGCCTGTTCGGGCTGTAGCGCGAGCAGATCATCGTCAGCCAGATCGCAAGACATGCGGACACGACCAGCTTGAACAGGTATCCGATCAGCATCCCCGCGAGAAGAATCGGGCTTGGGAGAATGTAGGGCTGAGTGAACACTCCGTCACCGGGGGGCCTGTATAACGCGCCGAGCATTATCAGGCAGGCAGGCACGATCGCGATCAGCGCGCCGCACACCTGCGCCAGGTAGGCTCCGAATTTGCCCCAGACGACCTGCGCGTTGGAGAGCCGGGTGAGGTACAGGTCCATCCAGGTCTGCTGCTCATACTCCTTGGCAAACGCGCCGGATGCGATCGCGGGAACGATAATTGGAAGCGCCACGAGCGGGGCGTACACGGCCACAAGTCGAAGCTCTTCGAAGCAGGCCACCAGGGCCAGGACCGATCCGACGATCACGAGCACGGCGGCGATGCCGAACCCACGGCGCCGGAACGCGCTCTGGCGGAGCTCATTGACGAATACCGGGTTTGCCACCATAAATGGACGCCACCGCGCGGGCATGAAACCCTATTCAAACGGAGGAAGAGATTCTGTGGCAACAGCCGCCACCCGAGCGCAGCGATTCGGGCTTACCGGGACTTTCGCCGCTGTCCGGCAACCTGGCGGAGCACTGCCTCGTGCTCTCGCGAAGCCATGGGCATGAACTCCAGCGCGATCCGTACGGTAAGGCCCCCGTGCATCGCAGCACGAGTGGACGAGCAGACACGCCCGAGCAGCGCGCCGCCCTCCAGATCGTCGCACGCGAGCCGCACCGAGACCGCGCGCGCAGGCGCGAACGTGCGCAACAGCGAATCGATCTCGCGGAGCCCCAGGGGACCGCCGACATCGGCGCGCAAGCCGCCGCCCGACAGGTCGCGCACAGTTCCGTGCAGGACGTCGCCGGCAGCGCAGTGTGACGCCGGCCCTGCCGCATTCAGCGCGCCCGGCTCAATCGCGCGGAACGTTGCCGGCATCTCCAGCGCGACGCGATGATGGCGGCGGCGCTGAAGGCGGGTGATCGTCGCGGGCCGCGCCAGATAGATACGCTGGCCGGATGGCGTGCGTAGCGTATCCTGGATCGTGCCGCTAAATCGATAGACGGCTGCGGAGCCGTTTACGTTTACCGAAATCCGGTCGCCGCGGAGGAATCTTTGGTCGGCGCAGCAGACTACCGGTCCGACGTGCCACTCGATGTCGATCACCAGATGGCCGGCGGTAATCTCAAGGACGCTGCCCTGCCAGGCGGCGCCTGCGGCATCCCCGTTCCCCGGGTCTCGCTCGACGGTAAGGCCCTGCCGCGGGCACAGGTCTCGATCGCCAATGACCACCTCGCCGTCTGCCCGACCATCCGGTCCGAAGTACCGGTATCGCGCCAGAGAGCGCAAAAGGCCGAAACCGGACAGTCCGGCTCCGGCCAACATCATGCCCCAGCAGAGCACCTCAATTGCTTGCACCCGCCCGTCAGGCATCTCCGCTGCGCCCCCGGTGAATATCGTCCTTCGGTCCGCTGCTTCGCCGGCGACCGGCCATGCGCCCGCCTACCGGTTATTCCACAAAACCGCGCCGGAGCTCCGGCGCCAGCCGCCACCGGCTTGAGCAGGATTGCGGACGGCTAACAAGCAGTTACGGCTTGCGCGTCTTTTCGTTCGAGCGAGTGCCGGTCAGCCGCTGTCCGGCGACTGCCAGCTCGCGCTGCGCCTGGACCTGGCCGCTCTTCATGGAGCTCGCGTAGCGCTCCTCGCCGGTCTGCACAAGGTCCTTGAAGAAGCCGACCGCCTGAGAGAACAGCGCGTTGGACTGGACGTAGTGCGCCTGCGTCACATCATAGCCGGTTGCGGGAGCGAGCTTCGCAAGGTAGGTTGCAATAGCGTCGCTGCGTTGATTGATGTCCGCGATCTCGCGCATCAGCTCCGCCGGAGACTTCTTGAGCTGTACGCGCGCCTCGTACGCGTTCTGGATCTCCTCCAGCATGTCGCGAATCCGGCCGTCCACAATTCGCAGGATCGCAACGTAGTCTTCCGCGTAGAGCGTGGTATCGCCCGGCACCGATAGGTCCAGGGCGCTGCGGACCTCCGCCAGGCTCGCCTGATACTGGTCCGGATCCGTTCCGGCACGGGCTGCGAAGGCGCGCGCCATCCTTCGATGCGGCAGCGGGCTCTTGGGATCGATCTTCGATGCGGCGGTGTACGAGTCGACCGCCTGAAGGAAGTGGTTCTGCGCCAGCAACGCGTCGCCAAGGGCAATTTGACAACCGATGTCGGAGGGGTCGATCTTGATGCCGTCCTGGAAGGCGTTCATCGCGCCGGTAGTATCGCCCTCTGCGGCCAGCACTTCGCCGTAGAGGCGGTACAGCGCCGCATTGTTCGCGTCCAGTCGCAGCGCTCGCAGAGCCTCGGCATGCGCGGCCTCGGGCATCTGAAGCGCCTGGTAGACCTGAATCAGCTCCCGACGCACCCCGATGTCCCGTGGCTTGTCGTTGACGGCCTTTCGCAGCGCGACAACAGCGCCGCTCATATCGCCCGTCTGGCGGAAGCGAGCGGCCTGCGCCTCGTAGTCCGTCTTCGGGACCGTCGGAGGCGGAGCCACGGACGGCGCGGTCGCGGCGCCGCGCACGGGCTCCGCCGCATCGGTGAACACAGGCTTGCCGCGCTGCGCGGCCTGTCCGCCCGGCGTCGCGGGGCCGCCGGACAGCGTCGTAGTCGACGGATCGCCCTTTCCCTTGCCCGCCGGGCGGCCCGGCTTCGCGTTAGCAGATACTGCCGTGTCCGACTGCGGAGATGGCTTCGTGATCGCCGGGGCGCCGGGCGTCGCGGCGGATCGGTCCGCGCCGTGGTCCGTCGGCGGCCGCTTCGGCCCGCTCTTAACGGTGCCGTCTTTTTCGACCTTGCGGCCGTTCGGAGCGTCGGCGCTGAACACGCGAGATCCCGGCTTGATCCGCAGGCTTGCCGCAAGCTGGGTCGGAACGCCAACCCTGGCGGTGATA
>DATGJU010000164.1:0-3383 GCA_035295045.1 Chthonomonadaceae bacterium | reverse complement strand
GAAGAGCGCGAGCGCGACCTCGAGGAGGACGGCGCGCTGCATCGGCTCATTTTGCGCCTCCTTGAACTGGAGCGCGAGCAGCCCGGGCATGGTGTAGGCCGGCTGCAGGATCGATTTCGGGATCTGGACCATGTTGCCGATGACCATGATGACGGCCACAGTCTCGCCGATCGCGCGGCCCAGGCCCAGGATCACGGCGCCGACGATCCCGGACTTCGCCGACTTCAAGACCACCCTGCTGATCGTCTCCCATCGTGTCGCGCCGAGCGCCAGCGACGCCTCGCGCAGGGATGGCGGCACCGCGCGAATGACCTCTCGCGAGATCGAGGTGATGACGGGCACGATCATGATCGCCAGCACCACGCCCGCCGCGAGAAGGTTGGCGACGAGAGGCGGGTCCCTGCCGATGAGCGGATTGGCGCCAAAGTGGTCCGCGAGGAACTGGCCGAGATTGGGCGTGTTCGTGTTTAGGATCGGGCAGAGGACCAGGAAGCCCCACAGTCCGAAGATGATGCTCGGCACCGCCGCCAGCATCTCGATGAGGAATGCGAGAGGCGTCGCCAGCCATTTAGGCGCGATCTCGGTGAGGAAGAGGGCTGCGCCGACGCTGATCGGCACCGCGATGCAAAGCGCGATCGCCGAGCTGTAGAGCGTGCCGTAGATGAACGGGAGAATACCGTACTTCTCGTTCGGTACGTCCCACTCGAGGTTGCGGAAGATCGATATGCCGAACTTGTGGATCGCCGGCTGCGATTCCCGGCACAGCGACGCGCCGATCCACACGATCGCGACCAGCACGGTCAGTCCGAACGCCGACGCGACGAGCGCGAACGCACGGTCGCCCAAGCCGCGGAAGGGACCGCCGTAGAGACTCTGGCGCCCTGTGAGCTCGGCGGGCGTCGTGACCTCCGCGCTCATTCCGCCGCGCTCCTGCGTCTGCCTGCCCGTCTGTCGGGCGGACCGATAGCCGGCGCCGCCAACGCCCGGCCGGGGCTGCCTATGCGTAGATCGGTGGACCGCACGCTACTTCACCCCCGCAAGCGCATGCAGGTTGATCTGCACCACCGATTTCGGCAGCGCCGCGTAGAAGAGCTGCGGCGCCTCGGCCTGGCCAGGCCCCATCGCCCACTTCAGGAAATTGACAAGCGCTCTGGACTGTGCCGTGTCCTTTGGCGCCTTTGGAACGAGCATGTAGGTGAACGAGGAGATCGGATAGATGCCCCGGCCGGGCAAATCGAGGATGGCCGCCCTGACGTCCGCCTTGAGCTTGCCGGCGCCCGCGGCCGCCGCGGCCGTCACGCTGGCGATGGACGGCGCGACGTACTCGCCCGACCGGTTCCTGACCGACGTGAACGAGACGTGGTTCTCCAGCGCGTAGGTCAGCTCGACGTAGCCAATGGCGCCCGGCTGGTGCGAGATCAGCGTCGCTACGCCGGGATTCCCGTCGCCGCCCAGCCCCGTCGGCCAGTTCACGCTCTTCCCGATGCCTGGGCCGGACTTCCAGCTCGGGCTCACGCCGGCCAGGTAGCTCGTGAAGATGAACGACGTGCCCGAGCTGTCGGCACGGTGTACGACGAAGATCGGGCTGGCCGGCAGCCGCGCCCCCGGATTGTCGCGGGCGATCGCCGGATCGTTCCACCGGGTGATCTTCTTCTCGAAAATATCGGCGATCGTCGGGCCGAAGAGGCGCATACCGGCGCCGATGCCCGGCACGTTGTACGCCAGCACTACGGCGCCCGCGACCGTCGGGATGTGAAGCGTCGGCTGCACGCCCGCCAGGTCCGCGTTGGTCATCGGAGCGTCCGACGCCGCGAAGAACACGGTGCCGCCCTTGTACAGCGCGATTCCCGTGCCGGATCCCTTTGCCTGGTAGTTGAACGTCACGGAGGGGTTCGCGGCGTGGTAGGTGTCGAACCACTTCTTATAGATCGGCTCCGGGAACGTCGCGCCGGCTCCGGTGACCGTCTGCGCGCCGGCGGCTGAAGCGATGAGCGCCGTCAGCGCTGCGGCCGCAAATGCCGGCCCGAGCGCCCGTCGGGTGGCGCTTCGCATAACTGTTCGCACGGTCGTTCGCACGGTTGGTCGCAAATCCGTAGTCTCCATTCGCGCGGATGGTTCGCGCCATCCGCCGCGATGCTGTCATGGCGGCCTGCTCTACGCGGGCCGCGGTTCGTCCACCGCCGTGCCCCGAGCCGCTAGAACGCCGCCTGGAAATTGCTGATCAATAGGTTGCGGCTCCGGCCCCAGAAGGGCACTCCGTTTCTCTCCACGGCATCGACGATGTAGTTGAGCTGCACCTTGAACCGCTGGTCGAAGAGCCCGTCTGCCTTCCGGCCATTAAGGTAGTAGTTAATTCCCAGCGTATACTCCCGCAGGTCGTGGAATTGGCGTGGAATGCCCGCGGAGAAACCCACGGGTGTCGCGACGGACTGATTGGACGGGTCCCACACGTCGAACCTGCCGACCATCTGGAATCTGCTCGTCGCCGCGTACCCGTACAGGAGGTATCCGCCGCGGCCGAACGAGCCGGTGCCGGGCAGGACGGGGCCTGCTGAGCTCGAAGCCGGCGAGAAGTCCCGCGTGTACGCGCCCTCCGCCTCGAACACGTGCTGGCCGTTCTGGTAGATCAGCGATGCGCCCAGGCGCTCCTTCTTGTATGCCGGCATCGAATCCCCGACGTTCTCGCCGCCCCACACTCCAGCCGTGAGGTGCCGAATTCCACTGTAGTAGGCGTTGAAATCCGCGAAGTGTTGCCTCGTGCCCGCGACCGAGGATTGACTGTCGCCATTCCCGTTGAACACGCCGACCATTGCCGAGCCCTTTGAGCCGCGGTAACGGACCATGGCGCCGACGTCCCGCACGTAGCCGACGCGGCCGATGTTGACCGGAAGCAGGTTCATGATCGAGCGCTCGATGGTCCAGAGCGCCGCCGATGAGCGCGACCCTTCCACGTCCATGTCGGTCTTCTGCTGGCCGATCTCGAAGCGCCAGCGCGTGCCGATCTGGTACCCGACGAACGCATCCTGGAGCATGGTCGAGTTCGGCTGTGGAGCGCCGGCGCTGTTGTTCGTAATCGTCTTCGCAGTGTCCAGCAGGACGAAGTAGTCCGCCTGGCCCGGCCGGTTCGGCGCGCCGCGAAGGAGCTGGCCTGTGAAGAAGATCTCCGCGCGCTTGATCCGGAACGTGTCACCGGCGCCTCCGCCAAAGCTCCTGCCCGGCCCCGCGCTGCTGAAGTTCGTCGGGTTGTTGCCGTTGGGCGTACCTCCAAACGCGTCGATGTACCACATGTGGAACGTGCCGCCGGTTCTCAGCGTCACGCCGGAGCTCGTGGTCACCGTGTTCTTGGCCGCCTCGGCCTTGACGGCGTCGCGCACCTCGCCAAC
>DATGJU010000163.1:0-2996 GCA_035295045.1 Chthonomonadaceae bacterium | reverse complement strand
CGCGCGAGCTGGTGGTGCCCTGATCAAGTGCCAGAATGACCTGTTCCATGGGCGATAGCCACTGTTGGCGGCGCCGGTCGCGGCGCGGCACAAGGGAGGCGAACGAACGGGCGACGAAACCGTGGGGGCCCATGCCACAATACAACACCGCGCCGCGTTTATCCTGCGCTTTTGGCCTATAGATCGTCGCGCGGCGCGCCGGATTCGCGCCAGGCGCGTCTTACTTCGGAGAGCTGCACGTCTGCCTGGAGCCTCAAGCCGAGGCCGTTCAGGATAGCGGCGTACTGCTCGCGATAGTCGGCGATTTCGAGCGGGTCTACGTCCCCGGACCGTTCGGCGGCTTCGATCGCGGCTACGACGGACTGCTCCGCCTCCGCGAATCGCGCCTCCTGCGAGAGGAAGATGGACAGACGGTAGCGCAGCTCGGCGACTTCGCGCAGGCTCGGCGTCGGGGCGGATTCGACCAGCGAGCAGGCGCGGAGGAGCAGCGGCTCGGCCGCCGTCGGACCGTCGGCGGCGTAGCGGACCCAGCCGAGCTGCTCGACGGCGCGCGCGTGTTGAAGCAGGGTCTCCTCCGCGCCGTCGAGCGCGACCTCGCAGGCCTGCTCGAGCAGCTCGGCCGCCTCGTTCCAGGCGCTCAGCGCGCGGAGGGTCATCGCCAGGCCGTTGAGGATCGGCAGCCGCGCCTGTGGCGGCGCGTCCGGATCACCCTCCGCGATTTCCAGCGCGCGCGTGTAGTGCTCGACGGCTTCGTCCGGCCGCTCGTCGAACCTCAGCTCTTCCGCAAGCCGGCAAAGCGTGCCAATCAGGAGCGGATGTTCCGGCCCCAGCATCACCTCCTGTCGGGCCAGCTCGCGGCGCTGCGTCCGAAGGCCAACCGGCTCGGCGAACCATTGCGCCTCGAGCGACTCGGCGGGCTCCGGCCGTCCACTTTCGATAAGGTGATCGACCAGGCCGGCCACGATCCAGTCGTATTCCGGCGCGGGATCCGATCCGGAGGCGCGCAGCGCGCGCTCGAGCTCTGAGAACAGCCTGCGCGCCTCGACTCCCCTTCCAGTCGCGGCGCACAGGTCCGCCAGGCGATATATCCACTCCCAAAGTCCCGGATCGCCGGGATCGAGCTGCTCCCGGCGGATGGCGAGGGCGCGGCGCAGGAGGGGATCTGGATCTACGCGCGAGGACGGGTCGTGCAGTGCAATCAGGGCGAGGCGCCCAACCGTCTCCGCCGTCTCCATATGCCCGGCGCCGAACAGCTCCTCGCGCCGGCGCTGCGCCTCGCCCAGCAGGTCAGCGGCCTCCGCATAGCGGTCGCGGAAATCGTAGAGGTGCGCGAGCTGCATCAGCGCCGCCGCATACTCCGGTGTATCGTCGAGAGCGGCCCCGCGCATCAGGTTCAGGGCGCGCAGGTAGTCGGCCTCCGCCTCTGCGAGGGACGCCGTCCTGGCAGGGCCGTCGATGCCCGGGTCCTCGCGCCACGCGTCGAATCGCGTGCGGGCGAGCCAGGCGCAACAGAACGCGAGCGCGGCCCCATCGGGGCTGGAGTGCGCCTCATGGATGCGGATCGCCTGCTGGAACAGCGGCAGCGCCTCGCGAAAGCGGCGCTGGAAGTGGTAGAGCGCCGCGAGATTGTACAGCCGCTCCGCTACGCGCGGGTCGTCCGCGCCGACGGCCGTCCGCGTCAGGTCCAGCGCGCGGCGGCAGAGTGGCTCGGCGGCGGGATAGTCGCCTGTGTTCCACCGTTCGCTGGCCCGGTCGGTCAGCCCCTGCGCCTGCGCCAGGAGCGCGGCAGGGTCTTGCGTGGTCGCAGTTTGGCGGGAGTTGCGCATCGGGTATTCGCGGTTCGGACTCTCTGTTGTGCTTGCCGGATCGGTCTGAGCCGCCGCGCTAAAGCAAATGGCAAGCGCTTGAGGTGCGCGCTCGGAACTACGCCAACGGTATTTCGGCGGCGGCAAGCGCATCTCTGAGGGCGCCGCGGAGGCGCATCTGCTCGGCGGGCAGGTTCGCGGGGTCCGTCACGACGGATACGCGGAGCGTCACCGACGCCGCGGAGATCGCGGATACGCCCAGCACCTGCGGCGCCGCCCTCAGCTTATGGTCCGCCTGCTCGTAGAGCTTGGCTCCGGCCGCATTGATCGCCTGGATGGCGCGACTCAGATCGGCCGACGCGGCCAGCGCTACCTCGACGAACTCCTCGATCGGGTTGCGCGAGAGGTTCGTGAGCGTGCCGATATCGCCGTTCGCCAGGATCACGATCCGGCCGGAAGCGTCCACAAGCCGTGTGACCCGCATTCCGATCTCCTGAACGCGTCCCGTGACACCGCCCGTGCTCACCGTATCGCCGACGTCGAACAGGTCGTCCACGATGATGAAGAAGCCTGATATGACGTCTTTGATGAGCTTTTGCGATCCGAAGCCTACGGCCAGCCCGATCACGCTCGCGGTCGTGATAAAGGGCATGATGTCGAATCCGATCGCCTTGAGCAGCGTCACGCCGAAGATGAAAGTCAGCAGGTAGGCGAGCGAGCTCTTACAGAGGCTCTGCAGCGTGCTGATGCGGCCGGCCCGCTCAGAGCTGCCGCCGTCCGCGCGGCTGTGGCTGGCAAGGCGCGACAGCATTGCGTTGAGAAGGCGTGTCAGAACGGCGCTGACGATGAAGTAGGCGATAACGATCGCCGCTACCTGCAACGCGGTACGGAGCAGGTTCTCGGTGGCGTGGCGCCAGAACTCGATCCAGTATGCCGCGGTGAACAGCTGCCCGGTCCCGCCTTTCATCTGCGAACGCATCCCTCGCAAAATATTTTGGTGGCCTGCGCGTATATACTAGACAAACGTCTAATTTGTGTGATATTCTCTGATGTATACATTCGTACACTAATCACCGGACCAGAGCGGGCATTCCGCGCCGGTTGGCCCGCGAGAGGAGGATCGTATGAACCTGAGCATACCCGATGCCGCCGCCGAATTGGCAGTCTCCGAATCGCGGCTGCGCAGAGTCC
>DATGJU010000162.1:0-12470 GCA_035295045.1 Chthonomonadaceae bacterium | reverse complement strand
CGGGCGACAACGCCATCACGCTTGAGTACCAGGGCGACGGCAGCCTGCTCTACCAGATCGCCGAGCGACACTACCTGCCCTGGCAGGCCGCACCGCGCCCGGCACCGGGCCTGGAGCCGCTGCAGCTCTCCGTGGACTACGACAAGACGACGCTGGCGCAGGACGACACGGCGACGGTGACGGTGAAGATCAAGAACGTGACGGACCGCACCGCCGAGATGCCGCTGATCGACGTGGGCGTGCCGCCCGGCTTCTCGGTGGTCTCCGACAGGCTGGACGATGCGGTAAAGGCCGCGACGATCAGCAAGTACACGGTGGCGGCGCGCCAGGTGATCGTCTACCTGGAGAAGCTGACGCCGGGCCAAGAGCTGACGCTGACCTACCAGGTGCGCGCCCGCTTCCCGATCAAGGCCAAGACGCCGCTGAGCAAGGCCTACCCGTACTACAACCCGGAGCGCGTATCGCTCACCCGTCCCGTGGAGATCACGGTGACGCAGTGAGGGAGTGATGGGATCACAGCCCGCGTGTCGTGCATAACGCGCGGGCTTTGCCGCCTCCGTCGCGGGGCGAATACATATGTCACCTGATTTCTATGGCGCCTTCCACGATCTCGGCGGCCTGATCTTGTTCGATCTCTCCCGTAGCAATTTGGAGAATGAGGTCCGCGGCCTCGTCATCCGTCAATGCTAGGCGATATCCGTTCATGCGCAGGAAAGTCGTGCTGGCTGATAACGCCAACCGCTTATTGCCTTGGAGAAACGCGTGGTTGGACGCGAAGGAGAACATGTAGGCCGCTGCCATTTTGGCGGCGCTGTCGTAGAGAAACTGACCTGCCAAAGTTGCCTGAGGTTGGGCCAGCGCCGACTCCAGGTTCGCATTGTTTACAATGTCGAGGGGCTCTCCGGGGGTATAACGCTCAATGCCTTGGCGGTGAAGAATGAGCGTTTGCTCGCGCGTGAGGAACCAAATCGATGGGTGTTCCTCTTCATCAATATCCGCCATCCTAAATCCTTAAGGGCCGGACCCAAGCAGTTTCAAGTCCGGCCCGCTCTCGATTATTCTGCGAGGCGCTTCATCGCTTCGCCGTATTGGTTGAACGTTGCTTCCATTGCTTCCTCGAAGGGCTGCGGCCGCGGTCTCCTATGAGTATGGACGACCGCCGGGCGTGCAACCGATTGCTCTGAATCGCGGCGAATATAGATTCCATCGCTCTCCGTAACGATCTCGACGGTCCCACCATTTGCCACGCCTAGGTGGTCCAGTAAAGCGCGGTCGAGTACGATACCGCGGCTGTTTCCAATCTTCTGAATCTTTTTGAGCATGACTCGATCCCTCCACCGCTCTGATTCAAATACATTATTCCATAAGAACGGTGTTCTTACACATGTAAGGACGCGGAGTACGCCTTGGAAGTTTCCGCATTCTCGGTTGAAGCGCTATGGCGCAGCAATCGGGAAGCGATTACTCCCGCAGTATTTCGTGTACGCGCACTCCGGAACGTGAATCAGTGATTTCGCAAGCAATTCTTCAGCTTCGGATGATTCAAGAATGTAGCGGCGCGGCAGACGTGGCGCCGAAACGAAGCCGACCGCGCTGTAAAACGCCTCTGTGCCCGGTCTGGGACGCACCACAACCTTACCGCATCATTGATTATCGGTCGCGGCGATTATGGCCCGCAATTCATCAACGGTAAGCCAGCGCTCGCCTCGGTGAAGCATCCGGTGACAATTAGCGCAGACCATCCGCAGGTCTTCGATCCGCGTTTCGGCTACCTCGGGCAAGTCCTTGAGCGGCACCGAGTGATGTGCCTCGATGAAGCCATTGCCGCGCTCGCCGTGCCCACGCGAGAAATCGAAGTCGCAGACTTCGCAGTGGAGGCTGCCGTGAGTCGCAAGAAAGCGCTCTTTTGCCTGCTTCACAAGAGCGGCGTTCCGTTCGCGGAGGACGCGTAAGACCGCGATTTTGCGGCCTTCGGGAAACCTGGCACGACCGGATAATTTCGAGGCCTGATTGGTGTCGCGAGCTGAGTGGCCATTTTTCATTCTCGCTATTCGTATTCGTGTACCAATCGAACTTACCGTTGCTAGATCGCTCTGCGATTCTCGCCATGCCATCAGGCGACGGCGTTCATCCCAGTTGCCCGTTTCAGGCCTACGGGCGCTCGTCGACTAGCGCAATCAGCTGCTTCGGCGCGAGTATCCGGTAGCTGTCTGTCACGAGCTCATGGATCTCCTCCCAGTCCGTGTCGTCTGAAAGAAGCACGCCGATGCGGCCGGGGCCGGCGCGCGGAACGAAGAATGGGTGGCCGAAAGACAGCAACGCCTCTCGCTCGACCGGATCGGCGCGCAGCACGAGGAGCGGATTTGGCCGGCCGGCTGCGTCCGCGCTCGCGACGAGCAGGCAGAACGATCTCCGGCGGATGTCGAACGAGTACGCCGTCGATCGGGTGCTCACGCGCGATTCGTCGACGCGCACCGTGACCTCGGGCAGCGCCATGCAGAGCACGTGGATCCGCCCGAGGACCTCCTCCGGAATCTCGATGGAGTCGTTCACGCGGAGCGCCCCGCAGTATGTCCCGCGCGCGCAACCATAGTCATCCGTGATAATGTCAACACAGTGGGACCTCTGAAGTTAAGGAGGACAAGCCGTGGCGCTTCGCGTCGAGTGAAGCCCATGCGCTCTGGCCGCACGTCGACTTCACGCTCTTCGGCTTCAACTCTCGTCGGCCGATACTGGGACCGATGGGCCGCGGGCGCCTATTCGCAGGGCCCACTGCCTGGTAGGAGATCGCGGTATGGTTGGTGAAGATGACGACACTCTCAGAGGCGAAAGCGCGGCGACCCGAGTGCATCGCGCGCCGCAGGATGGCTAGGATGGGCCGATGAAGCAGTCGGTGGGAATCATGGTGCACCGGTCGCGGCTGGAGGCCCTCCACTTCGCCCGCGAGGTGGTGGGCTGGCTGGAGGCGCGGGACATCTCGGTCCGCATGGACGCGCGCGCCGCCGAACAGCTCAAGATGCCAGTGCTCGCCTGCGGGCCGGAGGAGTGGAACGAGGTCGCCTTCATCATCACGCTTGGCGGCGACGGCACGATCCTGACTGCGGCGCGCGAGGCCGCTCCGTGCGGAATCCCGATTCTCGGCGTGCACATGGGCCGGTTCGGCTTCATCGCGGAGACGCACCCGGCCGACCTGTATGGCAACCTGGAGGAGATTTTGGCCGGCCGCGTCCGGATCGAGGAGCGGCTCATGGTCCGCGCGGACATCATGCGCGGCGAGACGTGTATCTACAGCGGATTTGGCCTGAACGACGTGGTGCTCAAGAGCAAGACGACGCACCTGCTCAACCTGAAAACGCGAATCGGCGGCGCCTTCTTCGCGACCTATCCCGCGGACGGAATCGTCGTCTCCACGCCGACCGGATCGACCGGCTACGCGCTCTCCGCGAATGGCCCGCTGGTTGCGCCGTGCATCGACGCGTTCGTTCTCGCACCCATCTGCCCGCACACGCTCAGCGCGCGGCCCATCGTCGTCCCGGCCGACGAGACGATGGAGATCGAGGTCGACACGGACGGCCACGAGGTGCTGCTCGCCATCGACGGGATCGAGCCGGTCGCGCTGAAGACCGGGGACCGCATCGTGGTCCAAAAGGCCGCGCACCGAACGCGCCTGATCATCGTGGATCACACCACGTTCTACGCGAAGGTCCGCAACCGTTACCTGTACGGCGAGCGGCTGAATAACTGATGGGTGCCACCGTAGCTGGTGGCTGGTTGCTGGTTCCTCGTAATACGCTTCGCCGGAGACAGTCACCTCATCACCCGCTCACCCCATCATTCCTGCAGCACGGCGATTTTGAGCGCGGCCAGGCGGGCGGGATCGGCCAGCACGTCAATGCCGGTGATCCTGCCGTCCGCATACGCGATCTTGAGCGCCAACAGTAGACGCCCCTGCGGAGCGACGATCAGTCCGACCGATCCATCGATCAGCGCCGGCAGGGCGCCGTGCGCGCGGCCCGTGACGAGCTTCGCCACGGCCTGAGCGCCGCGAACGTCCTTCGAGGGGCCAGCGCCCATCGCGGCTCGATCCGGCCGGAAGACCACGTCCGGATCGAGCGCGGCGATCAGCGCTTCGAAATCGCCCTCTCGCGCGGCCGCGAGGAAGGCCTCTACCACCTGCCGCTGGCGCGCAACCCGATCGAGGTGCGCGGCGGCCGATCCCACGTTCGCCGCGTCAGGATCATGACTGCCGCATGCCGCGCGATCGCTCCCGATGGACGACGCGCCGCGGCCCGTTCGAGAGTCCGGCTCGCCGCGCACGCGGCGCCGGGCCCGGCTCGCGAGCTGGCGCGCCGCGACGGGCGTCCGGCCGACAATTGGCGCGATCTCGTCGAACGATAGGTCGAACAGGTCGTGCAGCACGAAGGCGATCCGCTCGGCCGGCGCCAGACGCTGCAGAACCACGACCATCGCCAGCCCCACCGTCTCGGCCATCATCGCTTCGGCCTCGGGATCGCCGGCTTCCGAACGGTGCGCGGGCTGTTCGGGCCGCACAGCGAGCGGCTGTTCCCGCCGCGATCGGCGGGACCGCAGCGCGTCGAGACACACGCGGGCGACGACTGTCGTGAGCCAGCCGTCCAGATTCTCGACGGTCTCCGTATCGGAACGGCTCAGGCGGATCCAGGCCTCCTGAACCGCGTCGTCCGCCTCGTGCACCGAGCCGAGCAGCCGGTAGGCGACACCCGTCAGGCGGGCGCGGCACCGTTCGAACCGGTCCGCCAGCAGTTCGAGCCTATTCATTATTATCCATTGGTCACAATCTCCTGTCGTGTATCGTCAATGTGTTGACGGTTCGAGCCAGACTCGTGTGACAAGAAGGAGACATAGATGAAGATAAAGCTTACCGGCGTGTACGTCGACGACCAGGACAAGGCGCTTCGATTCTACACCGAAGTGCTGGGCTTCGTAAAGAAGGCGGACTTCAGCAACGGGCCGTATCGCTGGCTTACGGTGGCCTCGCCGGAAGAGCCGGACGGCACGCAGCTCCAGCTCGCGCTCTACTCCAACCCGGCGGTCAAAGCCTACCAGCAGGCCATGAAGGAGCAATCCCTTCCGGCGGCCATGTTCTACACCGACGACGTGCAGGCCGATTACGAGCGCATAAGGGCGCGCGGCGGCGAGTTCACCATGCCGCCAACGGACGTGACCGCATCCAGGATCGCGATGTTGGACGACACGTGCGGCAACGTTATCCAGCTTACGCAGCTTCTCTGGGCCGGATAGTCGATCGCTCGTCGCCGGCGGCTGGAGCGGCGGTTATGAGCCTGGCATTTACAAGAGGAGGCAGAGGTGGCTGATAAGACACGAAGCGCGAAGAAGGCGGCCCCGAGCGATGAATCGTTAGAGGGATTTACGGACGAGGAACGCGAGGGCATGCGGGAACGCGCCAGGGAGTGGAAGGCGGAGGCGCGCCGTGGCAAGCGCGGCGATAAGGGCGATGGGGAGCGCGAGGTAGTAGAGAAGATCGCCGAGATGCCGGAACCGGACCGCGCGATAGCCGAGCGGGTTCATGCGATCATCAGGGCCAGTGCACCCGGCCTTACGCCGAAAACCTGGTACGGCATGCCTGCCTATGCCAACCAGGACGGAAACGTCGTCTGCTTCTTCCAGGGCGGGTACAGGTTCAAGGCGCGCTACGCAATGCTCGGATTCACGGACAAGGCAAAGCTGGACGAAGGCGCGATGTGGCCGAACTCCTACGCAGTGGCGGAGCTTACCGACGCGGTGGAGGCCAGAATCGGCGACCTCGTGAAGCGTGCGGTGGGCTGACTGCCGGGATTCCGCGCGCCGCCTCGATCCTCCCGGCGCGCACGCGCGAGCGGGCCCATGCGCGATTCAAGTGCGAGTCGTCGGACAAACTTGATCCGAGAGGATGTATTGTCATGGCGCCAACTAAGGCCCACGCACGAGCACCGCATATCGCATTGGACCATCGGGGCATCGCGTACGTGGAGGGCACCCGCACCAAGGTACTAACCATCGTGCAGAATAAGCGCGCGGCCCGATGCACTCCCGAGCAGCTCCAGACGGCTATGCCGCATCTAAGTCTGGCTCAGGTTTACGCAGCACTGGCCTACTATCACGACCATCGCGCCGAAGTCGATCGCCAGATACGACATGCGCATGAGCGAGCCGAGTCTATTCTGCGCGCACAACCGCCTGGCTTGACGCGCGCGGAGCTGCGCGCCCGGCTCGCCGAGGGCGCCGGGTCCACCTGTTGAGCTCTTAGCGGCCGGCGCCGCCCAGGTCGTCGGAGCGGCCGGCTTCGAGGCGGGACCACTGCGCGGTGGGGCGTCCGTTGGTCCGAGTCACGCCTGGGCGCTTCGGCCAACCGGGCGGCGAGTCCTCCCACTCCTGCTGGCGGCCATAGACAGTGAGGTCCATGAGCGCGTAACTGTAGTCCATCACCTCTACGCCGCGGCCGGTCGTCCAGTAGGTTTCGAAGACGCGGTCGCCATGCCGCAGGTAGCATACGAGGTGGAACATTCCGATCTCGCGCCCAACGAGGAGCGCATCGAGCGAGGCTTCCGCCGAGTACCAGGGCATCCCCCAGCCCATGAAGTCGTGGTAGCGGATGCTCTCACCATACGGACCCTGGCAGAAGACCGCGTACGTGATATCGCGCGTATGGAGATAGGAGAGCTCCGCGACCTGCGTGGTGACCCACGTGCAGCCCTCGCACTGCTCGGCAGACGGCCGGCCGACGCTCCACATGAAGTAGTAGGCGATGAGCTGCCGCCGCCCTTCGAACGTATCGAGCAGCGTGAGCGTCCCCTGCGGCCCGATCAGCTTAAGGTTGGCGTCCACCTCGACCATCGGCAGACGCCGCCGGGCAGCAGCGATTGCGTCACCCTCCCGCGTGTGCGCCTTCTCCCGGACACGCAGCCTGTCCAGCTCGGCCTGGAAGCTGGCCCGATCGACCACCGCCGGAAGCGCCGACGAATCGGCGGCGAAGGCTGTCGCCTGCCCATTCATCGATTGATTGCTCATGGTCGCCCTCCACGCTTCGTGCTCCACCGCGCGAAAAACTGGACGGCCGGACGGGAACGCTGCCGCACTTCCGCTCGCCCATCCGCGCGCTGAGAAAAGATACGCAAAGTCCGGCCAGGAATCTCGCACGATGGCGGTGGACCCACACGCGGATCTTGCGGAGAGGAGCGTCATTCAGGGGCTCAGTCCGTTGGGCTTCTCGGCGGCCAGCGGAGCCGTGACCGACTCCGCCCGTGGCGCGCTCGCACGTCGCCGATTGCCGGACGGCGCCGGATCGCCCACAACGTCACACGATCACGACGGCGGCGTGGCGAAGGGCAGGCTTACGTTCAGCAGGACGCGCCGCCGCTCCCAGTAAACCTCCGTCGAGACGGGCACGCTGCCGTAGTTCAGCTCGTGCAGGACGCTGGAATCGAACCCCGGCTCGACAAGGAGCACCACCGGCTGCGTGACCGTCTCGCCCGGCTGCGCCTGCCAGAGCAGCGCGCGCTCGCGGTTGGTCGCCGGGCTGGCGATCTCGATGCCGGGCGGGAGCGCCATCTGGAACACGCCGCTCTCCACGCGCCGGCCCTGATTGGTCAGTGTGATCGTGGTCTCGACATGGTTGCCCGGCTCGATGTCACGGACCGGCTCCGGGCCGAACCGGATGCTGAGCGCGCGGGCGCCCTGCTCCGTACACCATTCGCACCCGGTGATCGCCGGCCCGATCCCCTCGCTGTCGGACTTCGACGCGCCGCTCTCCAGGCGCAGCCGCAGGTAGTCCTCGGTAATGTACGCGTGCCACTCCATGATCCAGGCGCGCGCGGCGTCCGGAGCCGGCGAGCAGAAGTAGCGCGTCAGGGGGTGCAGCCGCTTGAAGTCGGTCAGGAGCGGGCAGTCGATCAGCTTTACCATGCGCAGCATCGTTCCGTACGCGGTCGGCACGAAGCCGAGGCCGGTGTACAGCCGGTGCGCGGCCGAATTGTCCATCTCCGTCTGCAGGAAGAGCGCGCGGAATCCTCGCCGCGCCGATTGGCGCTCGGCCTCGCGCGTCAACAGCTCGCCCAGGCCGAGGCGGCGGTACTCCGGCCGAACGCATAGGTCGATCAGCTCGGCGAACGGCTGCCGGTAGGCCTCCAGGCCGATCCGCGCCGCGATGATCCCGTCCACTTCCGCGACGATCTCGCGGTAGTAGCGGCGCGCCTGCCAGTCCGTGTCTGCCTCCGGCCATGAGAGGTGCTCCGTCGGCGCGTCCTTCCAGCCGACAGCCCACTGCACCTCGCGCGCGCGCGGCCGGTCCTCCGGATCCGCCGCCCGAAGGTCGATCTCGGGCTTCACCACGCGCACCCGCACGGAATCGGTCCTGCCGCTCATCGCCACGCTCTCCTCCGCGCCACCCGTATCCGACGGATCCGACGGGATCGATCTAAATCGGATGGCGCCCGACTTGCGATGCCAATAGATCGCCGTTGTCAATTCGCGCGCGTTTTCGCGAGTTCCTGCCGGGCCCGTCCTTTACAATCCGAGCCGCGGCAGAGTACAATAGACTCTCACTCTTGAATGTGCCGGTCGCAATCATGTCCGAATCTCCAACCCGCATCCAGGCCGATGCGCCGCAAAAGACGCTTCGCGCCGTACTCCGGAACCCTCCGGCCCTGTCGCCAGGCGATAGTCTGCACCGGTTCGTCCAGCTTGTACGCTTCGATCCCGTCGGCGCACTGCCGGTCGTGAACGATGGCCGGCTGGCCGGTACGCTCTCGCCATCGGACCTGGTCTCCGTGCTCGGCATACCGGACGAGGCGGAGCGCGCCGCCGCGCTGGATCGGCCCGTCGCGGAGCTCATGCGGTCGCCGCTTGAGACGCTGCGCGCACACCAGAGTCTGGCGGAGGCCGGCGCGGTCTTCGCACGGTCGGGCCAGGCGATGCTGCCTGTCCTGGACGATCACGGCTACTACGTGGGCACGGTCGTCGCACACGACCTTCTGGTCCCGGAGCTGCCGGCCCCCCGGCCGGCGCGCATCGGCGGCATGGCCACGCCCTTCGGCGTCTATCTCACGGACGGCTCCATCCAGGCGGGAGTAGGCAACCTGGCGCTCATGGCGTCGGGCGCGATGATGGCCGTCCTGCTGCTGGTCGCGGCCCAAACGCTGAGCGGGCTGCTGCACCTGGCCGGATGGCTGGCCCACCGGCCCATTCCGATTCTGGTGCTGACGGACGACGACGCCCCGCACGGCGCCTGGATGGGGATCGCATCGGTCGGCGAGTCGCTGCTGCTGTTCGTGCTGTTCATGGCGCTCATGCGTCTCACGCGGCTCGCGAGCTATCACGCCGCGGAGCACCAGACGGTTCACGCCATCGAGCGGTTCGAGCCGCTCCTGCCGGGCACCGTCGGCCGCATGCCGCGCGCCCATCCGCGCTGCGGCACGAATCTCATGGCCGCGGTGGTCGTGTTCATGTCCGTGCAGAAGCTGCTTGCGAACGTCCCCGCCCTGGGCGGCGGCGGAGACTCGATCATGATCATGGCCGCGATCGCCACGCTGTTCGTGTGGCGGCCGATCGGCACGTTTCTGCAGGAGCGGTTCACCACCAAGCCTGCCGGCGAGCGGGAGCTTGCGAGCGGCATAGCGGCCGGCAAGGCGCTTATGGCGGCCTACCTGGAACAGGCGCCGGCGCGCACGTCCGTGGCGCGCCGCATCTGGTGCAGCGGCATGATACAGGTTGTCTTGGGCTCAGTGCCGATCTGGGCCCTTACCTGGGCGTTCCCGAATCTCGACGCGGTGGCGCACCTCTTTACCGGGCATTAGGCCGGCGCGGTCTGTACGGGCCTGTCGCCGTACGCCGGTTTTTCCGTGCCGGATACCTGCGCGAAGGAGCGTTTTGTGGTTACTGAGGATTTGGCACTGCTGATCCAGAGCGCGGTGTTCGCCGCGCGCGACGCGGGCGAATTCGCGCTGCCGGACGGCGAGGTGGCGGTCTCCATCGAGACGCCGAAAAACAAGCAGTTCGGCGACTATTCGAGCAACATCGCCCTATCGCTGAAGAAGCTGGCCGCCATCTCCGACAGCCGCGATCTGGCCGCGCGCATCCTCCGCCACCTTCCCGCCGACAACCGCCTCATTGAGCGCGTGGAGATCGCGGGTCCGGGCTTCATGAACTTCTACCTGAAGCCGGACTGGCTGCACGACGCCCTGCTCGCCATCGAGGAGCAGGACGCGGACTACGGCCACTCGGACGGTCGAGAGGGCGACCGGCTGCTGATCGAGTTCGTCAGCGCCAACCCGACCGGCCCCATCAGCGTGGTGAACGGGCGCGCCGCCGCGCTCGGCGACGTGCTGGCCAACCTGATTGCGGCTCAGGGCTGTGAGGTCTCGCGCGAATTCTACGTCAATGACGCGCTCAATTCGACACAGTTGGAGATCTTCGCGAACAGTACCTACGCGCGCTATCTGCAGCAGCTTGGCCATCCGCTGGTCTTTCCGGACGACGGGCACGTAGAGCCCGGCGCGATCGCGGCCGACCGCGAGCCCGTCTCCTTTCCGCAAAGGGGCTATAAGGGCGAATACGTGCGCGACATCGCCCGCGATATTGTGGCCGAAGTCGGCGACCGGTACGCGGACGCGCCCGCGCCGGAGCGTGACGCCTACTTTCGAGCGGCCACGCTAGAGAAGATGCTGGCACAGCAGCGCGCGACGCTCGAGGCGTTCGGACTGAAGTACGATACCTGGTTCCGCGAGAGCAGCCTGTACGACTCCTGCGAAGTCGAAGCCGCAATCGCCCTGATCAAGGAGCGGGGATACGCGTACGAGAAGGACGGGGCGCTCTGGCTCAAGTCGACCGCGTTCGGCGACGAGAAGGACCGCGTGCTGGTCCGGTCCAACGAGAAGGCGACGTACGTCGCCGCGGACGCTGCCTACCATAAGCACAAGTTCGAGCGTGGATTTACGCACCTCATCAACATCTGGGGCGCGGACCACCACGGCTACGTCGCCCGGCTGAAGGCAGGCGTCGCCGCGCTCGGTTACGACCAGGAGCGCCTGGAGATCATCCTCACGCAGATGGTCGCGCTCATGATAGACGGCGTCGCCGTGATCGGCGGCAAGCGCAACGGCAACGTGATCGAGCTGAAGCAGGACCTGATTGACGAGGTCGGCAAAGATGCCGCGCGATTCTTCTTCCTGCTCAACTCGTACGAGACGCCGGCGACGGTGGACGTGGACCTGGCAAAAAAGCAGTCGAACGACAACCCTGTCTACTACGTTCAGTATGCCCACGCCCGGCTCTGCAATATCATTCGGACCGGCGCGGAGCGCGGCGTGGCGCTGCAGCCGGCCGCCGCAGTGGACCGCTCCCTCCTCACGCACGCCGCCGAGCTGGACGTGCTGCGCAAGCTGTCGGACTTTCCAAGCGAGGTTACGGCCGCCGCGCGCGACTACGCGCCGCACCGGCTGACGCGGTTCGCGATGGAGCTTGCGAGCCTGCTGAACGTATTCTATGAGAACTGCCGCGTACTTTCCGGACCGGACGCGCCGATACCCGCCGACCTCACCGAGGCGCGGCTCGCGCTCGTAAACGGCGCCCGGATCGTGATGCGCAACCTGCTCACGCTCCTGGGTATCAGCGCGCCCGACAAGATGTAGCGACGAACGAAACCGCGCGGCCGGAAAGTCTCTACGTATGGCGACAGACCGGCAATTGCACCCAGCCGCCCCCGCCCCAACACGGGACTTCGTACTCCCGCGAGACGCTGTTTCCGTATGGGCTGGAAGGGGCGACCTACCGCCAGCCCCCTCCCGACAGCGGGAAGGGAAAAACGCGCATTCTCCCGCTTCCCGCAAGGGGGTTGGGGGTTAGGTTCGCGATGCGGGAAGGGGCGGGAGCTTAGGCAAAGAAAGCGAGTCTGTCTATGTTCGCACTGAACTTTTATGCGGAATACTATGAAGAGGTCCTGAAAAACGGACGCAAGACGCTCACCATCCGCATGGGCGACAAGTCCGACAAATACGTGGCCGGAATGGTGGTCTGGGTGACCGTCGGACCACGGTTCGCACGCCGCCAGAAGCTGTTTTCCGCCATCCTGGACCGTGTCGAGGTCAAGACCATCGATCAACTTTCGCCGCGCGAGGTGCAGAAGGAGAATCCTGAGTTTCGCAACACGGAGGACCTGGTCCATCTGCTGCGCCGCATCTACTCTGACGACATCTCCGTGGAGGATACAGTTACCGTCATCCACTTCTCTCCGGTATCCGAATACTGACGCGCCCCGAAAGCCCCAAGCCTATGCAACCATCTCATCGTCCTCTGCGTCCGGCCCTGCGCGCGGTCCCGCGGCCGGCGGCGACACGAAGCCCGATTCGCCTCGCCTGCGCGGCCCTCGCGGCCGCGGCGGCGTTCGCTCCTGCGGCCGGCCTGGCGCAGCTCCCTGCGCCGCCGGCCAAATTCGCGGC